>NZ_VOZD01000012.1:0-93924 GCF_013419915.1 Acinetobacter sp. YH12043 | reverse complement strand
GTCGCTATGTCACTGAATACTCGTCCTAGAAAAGCGTTAGATTGGCTTACACCATTAGAGAAATTTGCTCAGCTTGTTGATTATCATAAGGCTTTTGAAACTGTCGCACCTCATGTTTGAATTCGCCCTTGGAAGATATAAATTTTATAACCTTAGAATTTAATTCCTTTAAAGAAAATATTACCATTTATTGAATAAAATAATATGGATTAAAAAATAGTTCAAATAGGAACAATAAAAAATATTATAGAGCTAAGAATATTTGAACCTTAGCAGATTCTATGCAGGTAGTAGCACAATCCGAAATTAATAAATTGTTAAACTTGAATAGTGGCAAAATGACTCTGAATACAGATCTAAGATTTAATCTACCTATCATCCAGTTATTCCTTGACTGTGAAAACTGTGGCATATATTTTATAGCCTCTCATACTAAATACACTATTACTGCGTTGGTCTGAGTCTGCACTGGCAATTATTATGAAGGTGAATACATCAATATTAAATTTGGATCATCACGTTGGATCCACATCTATTGTTAGATTTTTGAAGGGTTTCATTCAGAAAACCATATTTATACTCAGAGTTAAAACAGGTATCAACATGCAACGCTATGTAAGCGATGTAAATACCTCGGATGAAGATCTAGTCAGAATTGAATCACTTAATAAAGATGCTTTTACATTGACGTATTTAGATACAGCTCAGCGATTGGCTTATTTTATATAAAGGTTAGAGTGATTAATGCAACTTCCAGTGATAGAGACAGTTCTCCAAAGGAGTTTATGCTATGGCTAAATCAAGAGCAAAACATAAGCAGGTTCAGCAAAAGGATAAAAAGGACAGTGCTCAAAATGAAGAGCAACAACAGCAACAGCAGCAACCCTCTAAACCATCCCGTGCGAAAAAGCGTAAATAAAATTTAGACTTGATTCAACAAAACCCTCAGCTGAGGGTTTTGTTATTTTTAAGACTGTTTCCGACAAATAATCTGGAAAAAACATCACTAAAAATAACAGGATTTTGACTTTAAATTTTTCTGTATTCCTTAAGATAAAACGAACCACTCATTAAACGGCAATGCGAGCTATTGTGAAAATTCCCAAAATCCTGCTTTTAATATTTTCCTTAAGTATATTACTTACTGCCTGTCAGCCACCGCCATCAGGTGAGCCAGCGGGCTGGAAAAGCCCATACCTCTATTGGCAATTAAAAAAAGTTGAGCTGATTAGACCAGTAGAAATTCCTGTACAAGGAGTAACAGCACGCCAGATTCAGGATACTTGGGGCGGAGCAAGGAGTGAGGGACGTAAACATGAAGGAACCGATATTTTCGCTAAACGGGGAACACCGGTAGTCAGTGCGACCCAAGGGATCGTCCGCAAGATTGGAACCAATAATTTAGGCGGTAAAGTCATCTGGATTACTGGCCCGAATTTAAGCCAACATTATTATGCACATCTAGATGATTATGCTGAACATATCCAGGAAGGAGACTGGGTAGAAGCAGGTGAAATCATTGCCTATGTTGGCAATACCGGTAATGCGAAAAATACACCACCACATTTGCATTATGGGATTTATCTCAGTGGGGAAGGTGCAACCAATCCTTATCCTTATTTAAAGGTAGAAGAATTGGAATAAGTGCAGGTGAATGTAAAAAAAAATGTAAAAGATCGCCATCTAAAGAATGAAAAGCATAAAATAGCGTATCTCCCGCTTTTCCTGTTTTTATGAGTTTTGCTTATCGACCAGATATCGATGGCCTGAGAGCTATTGCAGTATCATTGGTTATTTTCAATCACCTCGGCTGGTCATTATTTTCTGGCGGCTATATTGGTGTTGATATTTTCTTTGTCATTTCCGGCTATCTCATCACGACCATTCTGACGCGCGATATTGAGTTGCAGCAATTTTCAATTGCACGGTTTTATAAGAAACGGGTGATCCGTCTGGCACCTGCATATTTTACTGTACTGGCAATTGTCAGCCTAATTGCCTGGCAGGTGATGTTGCCGGGTGAGCTGACGGAATATTTTAAAAGCGTCATGTATGCGACTGTACTTATTGCCAATCTGTATATGCGAAATGAGGTGGGAGATTATTTCAGTCCGAATGTAGAAAATGTGCCTTTATTGCATTTATGGTCATTGGGCGTAGAAGAGCAGTTTTATATTTTCTGGCCGCTCTTACTATGGCTATTCTTGAGTAAAACCTCGCGTAAATATCTTTGGCTCATCATTAGTGTATTCATTGTCGCTTTAGTTATATACGCCCAACAGCAACTGACTCATAATCCGGCCAAAACTTATTATAGTATGCCGGTACGGGCGTTTGAGTTGTTGATTGGCGCATTGATTAGCTGCTTGCCAAAACTGAATCTGCCAAAAAAATTATTACAGGGATTGGTCTGGGCCGGAGTAGGTGTTCTATTTGCAACTGCAATTTATTTTGATCAGCAAACCCCATTCCCAGGACTGATGGCATTGATCCCATGTATTGCAACGGCACTGATTATTTATTTGGGGCAATCCATATCTTCAAGTAATTTATTATTGAGTAATCGTCTTAGTACATGGATTGGTAAAATTTCATATCCTCTGTATCTATGGCACTGGCCAATCATCGTGTTCTTTGGCATTTATATGCTGCCCTTGAATCTGGAAAATCAGATTATTATTGTTTTCCTATCACTTATATGTGCATTTCTGACTTATAAACTGGCTGAAACACCCCTGAAACGCTTTGTGATGGCTGCAAATTATAAAGTGATTATTCTTGGATTTCTGTTACCTGCAGTCAGTTTTATTGCGATCGCCCAAACCATCAAAACACATGAAGGTTTCCCGGAGCGTTTTCCAAAATCGGTGCATGACAAACAGGAAGCATTACACACGTATGCACATGTGATTCGTAGTAACTGCATGGATTCCGCGGATCCAAATGTTTTACCCAATGCTCAAGATTGTGTCTTAGGACAATCTAAAGAAGATATTGATTTCCTGTTGATTGGCGATTCGCATGCCAATGCCTATACAGCAATGCTGGACGAATGGGCAAAGGATGCCAATTTACGCGGTTATGATGCAACGCAAAGTTCAACTTTTTATCTGCCAGGTGTGCAGCGATTTGAGTTAAAGCTGAATCAATGGAAAGAACTGACCAAATTCCAAAAACGTAATGATGCTATTACTGCACATCTTAAAGAAACCCATTATCCAATGATTATTCTGGCGGGATCTTATGCGCAGTATTTTGACGATGATGTAAAACTTAAAGATAGTGTCCATCATACTGAGGAAGAGATATTTAAAGCAGGTTTGATAAAAGCCTTAGAAATTGCCCATCAATCTAGTGATCAGGTGGTGCTAATTAATGATGTACCACATCTAGACTGGGAAGGGATTCCATCTGATTGTAATATTCGTAAAGAGATTCTTCATCGAGACGCTTCATGTACAGTTTCTCGAAAAAGTTATGAAGCACATTTAAAACCCTTTAATCATATTTTGGCAGAAGCAAAACTGAAATATCCGCAATTGAAAATCGTTGATCCAACCAAAGTCATCTGTGATCAGCAGGCATGTAAAACGATGCTGAATGATGTGCCTTTGTATCGTTTTAAGGATGATAATCATCTTAATGATCAGGGTTCACGGCAATTGGGTGTTGAATATCTAAAACAGTTTGGTAACCCGCTTAAAGATTTGAAGAAAGATTAAATGGAATAAAACCACGTTTAATGATGTGGTTTTATTCCCTGGGATTTGGGGCATTGACCGATTTTAATCTTTATTTAATTCTTTTCTTCTTGAATAGAAACCGGTTGCTCATTCGTCTTATATTTGGAGAAACGTGTATTCCAGACCAATTGCAAAGTTCCGGCTAATAAAACTAAAGCGGCCAGCATAAACTGTTGATGATAGTTCAATCCTAGATATTGCAGGGCGCTAAAACTTAATCCTCCAATCAGCTGAACAGAGGCAAAACATAGAGTCGCAATACTCCAGAGCTTTTTATAGGCCAGTCCATACAGTTGCAAAATGGTATAAGAGGTAAGGAAAACTACAGCGGGATTCAACATTCCGGTAAAAAAAGAAGAACTGAAAGTGAGGAACGGGTTAGCATTTAAAGTCGCGATAAAAATCGCCAGAATATATACACTATAAAGAATCTTTAGGGCAGTAAAATTGCCAAATTTTCTTGCCAGGACATAAGCAGAAAAAGCACCTAAGGCACTGCCTAATCCATATAGAATCCAGTTAAAGTTAATCCAGAATAAGCTTAATCCTAGTTCATGGCTGAGATAGTCAATCCAGAACAGGGAATGCGGAATATAGGCAAATGCACTACAGGCATAAACCGCCAGTAAACTATAAAAGACTGTATTTAAAGAAACTTGAGAAGGATGAGAAACAGATTGTTTAGCTAGATAGGGTTTAAATTGTGGTATCAGTAGGCTTAAGCAGATACAAATCATCAGGGCAAACCCACATAAGATCAGCCAGGCCGTACGTATGGAAATCTGGTCAAGATAAGGCAAAAACAGGGTAGCTAATAAAACCCCTAAGCCAATCCCGCTAAAACCAATAAAATTGATTTTAAAACGGTCTTTTAAATCACAGCACTGAGCCACGACACTTGGTGACAAAATCATGAGCAGGCCACCACTAATACCGGAAATCACGCGCCAGCTGATATACCAGATTTCAGAAAACCCTGAAAAGGCACAACAGAATAAGCTAACCATTCCAGCTATTGCAGCAAGCTGGATATAAGTACTCATGCTTCGGTCTTGGGGCAAGCGCATCGCTGCAAAAGCACCGATTAAATAACCCAGTAGATTGGCACTACCCAAAAGACTGGCAAAGCTCGTGCTCCAGGCAAAGGCTTCACGTGTACCAGGTAACAATGCGGTATAGGAAAAACGCAGAATGCCGATGCCTAAGCACATGCTCAGGCAGAGAAAAAGGCTAAGCTTGACCGTATTTGAGAACATCCATGCACTCTTGGATTTTTATATTTGTTCAAAAAATAGCATGAATCATCAAGCTAAAGGAGAAAAGGCTGAATAGATTTTATTAAAAAAAGAAACTCTAGATTAACAGCATGCTTCTATTGTAAATATCTGTAAAGCTTAGCGCGGAACTTTTTAGACAATAAAAAACCGCATTCATGAATGCGGTTTTTTGGAATTAATTTTATAAATTAACGCATTTTTGCCAAGAAACGGCCTAAACGGGTAATCGCTTCACGCAGTTCATTTTCTGCTGGCAGGAATACCACACGGAAGTGATCCGGTGTTGGCCAGTTGAAGCCAGTACCTTGAACCAATAGAACTTTTTCGGCACGTAACAGATCAAGCATCAGTTTCTCGTCATCCTCAACCGGATAGATTTCAGGATCAAGACGAGGGAAACAGTACATCGCACCTTCAGGTTTTACACAAGATACCCCTGGAATCTCGTTCAGCATTTCCCAGGCAATATTGCGCTGTTCATATAGACGGCCACCTGGGCGGATCAGGTCATTAATAGACTGATAGCCACCGAGTGCAGTCTGAATTGCATATTGTGCTTGGTGATTCGCGCAAAGACGCATTGAAGCCAGCATATCTAGGCCTTCAATGTAGTCCATTGCCCGTGATTTATCACCAGTAATCGCCATCCAGCCTGAGCGATAGCCAGCAATACGATAGGCTTTAGATAAACCGTTGAACGATACACATAATTGCTTGCCTGCAAGCGAAGCTACTGACACATGTTCAATGCCATCGTAAACGATCTTGTCGTAGATTTCGTCTGCGAACAGGATCAGGTCATATTTCTTCGCTAGATCCACAATTTGCTGTAATACATGACGCGGATAAACCGACCCAGTTGGATTATTCGGGTTGATAATCACGATCCCGCGGGTATTTGGCGTGATTTTGCTTTCCATATCCGCAATATCTGGATACCAGTGATCTTCTTCATCACATTTATAGTGAATCGCAGTACCGCCAGACAGGTTCACTGCCGCAGTCCATAATGGATAATCCGGCATTGGAATCAGCATTTCATCACCGTCATCCAGTAGGCCTTGCATCGCCATTACAATCAGTTCAGATACGCCATTGCCGACATACACGTCGTTCACGTGCATATCCAGAATGCCTTTTTGCTGGTAATACTGGCAGATCGCTTTACGTGCCGGGAAAATCCCTTTGGAATCCGTATAACCAATCGCATTTGGCAGGTTCAGTGCAACATCATTAATGATTTCTTGCGGGGCTTCAAAGCCGAATGGGGCGGGATTCCCGATATTCAGTTTAATAATTTTATGTCCGGCTTCTTCCATCTCGTTGGCCGCTCGTAACACTGGTCCGCGAATGTCGTAGCAAACATGCTCAAGCTTAGACGATTTCTTGATCTCGCGAGGGGGGGTGTTACCAATACCGGACATAATTCCATCCAATTAATTTTTAAGTTAAACCTATAGATTACGCAAATATCACAATCTATGCTGAAATTTCGCTAGAAATTTTTTCATCTCTAGCGTAAATATGGAAGTACTGAAGCATGACATTGAATGTCAAAGATTTAAAGGAGTTAGTGATGGGAAAACTCAATAAAACAGACCGGGAATGGCAAAGAGAGTTATCACCAGAAGAGTTTCGCATTACGCGTGAAAAAGGAACTGAACCGGCATTCACAGGCAAGTACTGGAATACAAAACAGGAAGGGACTTATGTCTGCCGTTGCTGTGGTACACCACTGTTTTCTTCAACCACCAAATATGACAGCGGTTGCGGCTGGCCAAGCTTCTATCGTCCTGTGAGCAGCTCAGTTGTAGAGGAATTACCTGATACTTCACATGGTATGGTGAGAACAGAAATTGTTTGTCATCATTGTGATGCACATTTGGGACACGTTTTCCCGGATGGTCCGGAACCGACTGGCTTACGTTATTGTGTAAACTCGGCCTCTTTAGAATTACAAACACAAGAAAAAACTGACGAGGAAACTTATCCATGACCAGCATTTATCAGTTTGAAGCTGAGTTGTTAGATGGAAAAAACAAACGGCTTGCAGATTATGAAGGGAAAGTACTTTTAATCGTAAATACCGCGAGCAAATGTGGTTTCACTCCACAATTTGCAGGTCTGGAAAAGCTTTACCAGAAATATAAAGAGCAGGGACTGGAAGTTTTAGGTTTTCCATGCAACCAGTTTGGCGGACAGGATCCGGGTTCAAATGAACAGATCGGAGAGTTTTGCCAGAAAAATTATGGGGTTTCTTTCCCGATGTTTTCCAAGGTGGATGTAAAAGGTCCGGAAGCGCATGCAATCTTCCGTTACTTGACCAATAATTCCAAAGGAATTCTAGGAAATGGTATTAAGTGGAATTTCACCAAATTTCTGATTGGTCGTGATGGCAAGGTATTAAACCGTTTTGCACCTACCACCAAACCTGAAGATCTCGAAACAGAAATTGAAAAGGTTTTATAAGTTTATTTGAAATGTCTAATTTCTAATGAACAGAAAATACGTTAAATAGAAGAATAATTTGTAGCCAATATCCATAAAAAACCCACTTCTGGAAAGTGGGTTTTTTTATTTGTGTTTAGCTCTTAAAAGATTAAAGAATCGCTTTTAAACGTTGAATTACCTGTTCACATTGTGCCAGATCAGCGACTAATGCCAACCGTACATGGTTTTCACCCGGGTTGCCTTGCGTAGTTTCACGAGACAGGTAACGGCCTGGTAGCACTTTGATATGCGCTTTTTCCATTAGCATTTTGGCAAAAGTTTCATCATTGTCCACTTTAAGCCAATAGTAGAAACCGGCATCCGGTTTTTTCAGCGAAAGCAAGTGACCTAATTCTTTCTGAAATAGATCAAACTTGGCACGATACTGTACCCGGTTTTCTTCTACATGCGCTTCATCACTCCAGGCTGCAATTGATGCTAACTGGTGTTGCACCGGCATCGCTGCACCGTGATAAGTACGGTATTGCAGATAAGGTTTGAGTAAAGTGGCATCACCTGCAACAAAGCCTGAACGCATGCCTGGCAGGTTGGAGCGTTTAGATAGAGAATGGAAAACGACACAGTTTTTATAGTCATCTCGGCCAATTTCTGCACACACTTCCAGTAAACCTGTCGGGGCGTCATCAAACCAGAGTTCTGAATAGCATTCATCAGAAGCAATGACAAAATCATATTTGTCTGACAGTGCAATCAACTTTTTAAACTGCTCTTTAGAGAGAACGGCACCTGTTGGATTGCCTGGTGTACACAAAAATAACAAGGCAGTTTTTTCCCAGACTTCAGCCGGAACTGAATCAAAATCACCTAAGTAATCATTTTCTTCAGTACAGTTAATGAAATAAGGTTTTGCACCTGCAAGCAGGGTAGCACCTTCATAAATCTGGTAAAAAGGGTTTGGCATCACCACATAAGGCGCATCTTTACGATTGATCAAAGCTTGGACAAAAGAAAAGATAGCTTCGCGTGTACCGGAAACCGGTAATACATTGCTGTCTGCACTGATGCTATTGAGTTTAAAACGGCGAGTCAGCCAGTTGGCAATGCTTTCACGTAATTCAGGTAAGCCTTTGCTGTTCGGATAAGTCGATAAATGTTGGAAATTATCGATAATTGCTTGTTTCACAAACTCGGGTGCTGGATGCTTTGGTTCACCAATCGAAAGGGGAATCAAAGGCATATTCGCAGGCTGGATATCCGCGAAAAGTTTATTCAACTTTTCAAACGGATATGGATGCAATAAAGACAAGCTAGAGTTCATGAATGTGTTACCGAGCAGTGTGTTAGTGTTGAGCATTGACCTGATGTGAGGCCTCATCTAGAGCAGCTTTTAATGCCGCTGCAAAATTGTCAGACTCTATTTGGGTCATTGGGCTGCCATCTTTTTTGGTGACAAAGAAAATATCTTCAGCACGTTCGCCAAGCGTAGCAATTTTGGCAGAGTGAATATCCAGACCCTGCATCATAAATAAACCGCCAATTTTCGCAAGTAAACCAGGATGGTCAAGTGTCGCAATTTCAACCATATTCTGGTTTAAAGCTTCATTAAGGGTGATATCGACGGTATTTTCAATATCAAAATGACGTAACTGACGCGGAATCCGGCGCTGCATCAGACCTGGATATTCATCAGAATGACTTAAGGCATCCTGTAAGGCTTCAATGACAGTTGCCTCACGTTCCGGATCGGTCAATAACGTGCCAAAACGGTCAAGGACGACATAGGTATCCAGACTGAAAGCTTTGGTTGCGGTAATAATCCGGGCATCCTGAACGTCCAGATTCATGCGGTCCAGAACAGCAACCGTGGTGGCGAACAGATTTGGTTTATCTTGGGTATAGATGAAGATCTGCACGGCATCTTGTGCATATTTACGATGCGCACGCATTAATACCAATGGTGCAGGATTATCGCCATGTTCCAAAATAGCACGGGTATGCCAGGCGATTTCATCGGCAGATTCTTTCAGGAAGTAGTCATCGCCCAGTTCCTGCCAGACTTTTTCGACATCATAAAGCGAGAAATGTTCCACTAGACGTTCACTGGCTTCGAACTTGGTATCTTCAATCAGCATCTGGTAATCAACCGGACGGCCCAAGCCAGAACGAATCACATCACGCGCATGCGTATAGAGTTGACGCATCAAAGATGAACGCCAGGTATTCCAGAGTTTTGGATTGGTCGCATTAATATCTGCCACGGTTAGGGTATACAGATAATCCAGATGCTCCATATCTCCCATTTTTTCAGCAAATTCTTTGACCACATCCGGATCGGAAATGTCTTTTTTCTGTGAGGTCACTGACATGGACAAATGGTTTTCAATCAGCCAGGCAACCAGATTGCATTCACGTTCGGTAAAGCCATGGGTACGGCAGAACTGAATCGCATCGGCTGCACCAAGCTCACTATGATCACCGCCACGACCTTTGGCAATGTCATGGAAAATAGCCGCTAGATAAACAATGTCACGACGTGCCAGACGCTGGAACACGGAGCTGACCACTGGGAATTCTTTGGCAAATTCGGGTTCTTTGAAGCGGTTCAGATTGCGGATCAAGAGCAGGGTATGTGCATCCACGGTATAGATATGGAACAGGTCATATTGCATCAAGCCGGTAATCTGTCCGAAAGCCGGAATATATTTGCCCAGAACACCATAACGTTTCATCGCAACTAGCGTTTCGTACAGGCGATGCGGTGAACGAATGATGGCCATAAACAGGGCTTGGTGTACCGCATTATCACGGAAATCCTGATCAATACGTTTAGCTGCCAGGGTAAGCAGACGTAAAGTACGAGCACGAATGCCCTCAATTTCAGGACGATTGGCCAGCAAATAGAAAATTTCCAGAATGGCACTTGGCTTTTCCGAGAAAATCTTGTGATGTTGAACTGCTAACTTGCCATCGACCAGTTTAAAGTTTTCATTAATTTCTTCAATCTGGCGTTCATATTGGGGTAAACGTGGGGTAATGACTGATTCATTAAAATAAGCCAGTAGCATTTCATTCAGAGTCGAAACCTGCTGCGCGCTACGGTAATAGCGCTTCATGAACTGTTCGATTGGATAGTTCGGTGACTGACCTTCTTCACGGGTATAGCCAAACATCGCTGCAATATCCCGTTGATAATCAAACAGCAGGCGGTTTTCATCGCGCTTGGTCAGGCGGTGTAAATGATGACGAATTTCCCAGAGAAAGCTTTCAGCTTCTTCGAGTACGGCAAGTTCAAACTCTGAAATAAAGCCCAGATGCACCAGGTCATAAATACGGTTGACACGGAAATGACGTTTGGCAATCCAGCCAATCTGGTTAATATCACGGATACCGCCCGGTGCATTTTTAATATCCGGTTCCAGATTGCTTTCAGTATTATTGTGCTGAGCATAGCGTTTGTGCTGCTCGTCCATTTTCGCATCAAAAAAGGTTTTATCAGTCCAGGTTTGTGACACGATCCGGCGTGGCCACTTGGTTAAATTTTCATTGCCAATAATCAGACGTGCCTCGATCAAGGACGTCGCTACAGTAAGGTCGCTGCTGGCCTGATTGACACATTCATTGATGGTACGAACACTGATGCCCGGTTTGAAATTGCCCACATCCCAAAGCGAAGAAATAAAGCTGGAGATCAGCTTTTCCTGCTCTGAAGTGAAATCATCTTCTGAGAGGATCATGATATCGACATCTGAATATGGCAGCATTTCGCGGCGGCCATAACCGCCGACTGCGAAAAGCGCCAAATCGGTCTGATCAAGTTCAGCATGATTCCACAGAAATTGCAGGGCTTCATCAATCAGGTTAGAACGAGCCTGAATGATGTCACGGATGGACTGTCCATTTTCAAAACATTCCTGAAGCTGATTTTCTACATCGCTACGCCATTGATTGATCGCTTTGATGTCATTGTGACTTTTAATGTAATTCAGCAGCGGGGAGGTATTGATCATGAACAGTGGTCCGTTGTATTTACTTAATTTTGATGAACATTAACTTGGTCAGCAACCTGTTGAGCCAGCTCGCGAGCCTGTTCAATGCTTTCTGCACGCGCAGTCGCGACACCCATACGGCGGCGTTTAAAACCTTCAGGTTTACCAAACAGGCGTAAATCGGTATCGGCATGGGCTAAAGCAAGATTCAGGCCAGAAAATGAAAGATTGCGATCATCGACACCTGCGTAAATCACGGCACTGGCAGCCACACTATGGCGAGCTGTATTGACTGGTAAGCCTAAAATAGCACGGGCATGCAGTTCAAATTCACTCTGGAACTGGGAAGCCAAAGTGACCAGACCAGTGTCATGCGGGCGAGGTGAAACCTCACTAAACCATACTTTGTCGCCTTTGACAAAGAGTTCTACACCAAAAATGCCGCAACCGCCCAATGCCGTGGTGACTTTATTGGCGATACGTTTTGATTCTTCCAGAGCAGCGGGACTCATTGGCTGAGGCTGCCAGCTTTCTACATAGTCGCCTGAGTCCTGACGATGTCCAATCGGATCACAGTAAGAAGTTTCGATTTCGCCAGTTTGAGGATTCTTAGCCCGCACAGTAAGCAGGGTAATTTCAAAATCGAAATCAATCTGTGATTCGACAATCACTTTGCCCTGATTAACTCGACCACCTGTTTGCGCATATTCCCAGGCAGCATCGACTTCTTCAAAACTTTTCACGCGAGATTGGCCTTTACCTGAAGAAGACATCACCGGCTTCACAAAGTTTGGATAACCAATGTCATCACAGGCTGCGCGGAAAGATTCCAGAGAATCGGCAAAGCGATAAGCAGAGGTCGGTAGGCCTAGTTCTTCAGCTGCCATACGACGAATGCCTTCACGGTTCATGGTCAAGTTCACTGCTTTGGCAGACGGAATCACAGTGGCAATATTCTGTTCTTCAATTTCAACCAATACTTCTGTTGCAATAGCTTCAATTTCAGGAACAATAAGATGCGGCTGAATTTTTTGAATGAGCTGTTTGAGTTCCGCTGCATCTGCCATATTTAAGGCATAAGAAAAATGTGCCACCTGCATGGCAGGAGCATCTGCATAACGATCTGCAGCATGAACTTCTACACCTAAACGTTGCAAGGAAATCACCACTTCCTTACCTAGTTCTCCTGAACCTAGCAATAGAACTTTAAAAGCTGAAGATTGAAGAGGAGTACCAATAGTCACGTTCATGTGTATTATCCATGCTTGATTTTATGGACTTTTAGCATAACAGAACTCAATGCCGAGATAAGCCGAGTTTCATACAAAATTGTGATATTGGCCAGCAGTTTTATTTATAAAAGTTTATAGAGAATTGCATCTGAAATCAGGCAGTTCGCTTTACTGTATTTTTCACCGGGTTTAAATGATAAATCCGGTTTTGCGGATTGAGTTTTTCCATATGCAAAATTTGCTTGTCATTGAGCTGAAGTTGATGGAGAAGTTTCAGACTCTGTATTCTCTTAAAGGCGTAAAAGGGAATGACAAAAGGACAGATAAAACCAAACATCCATAGCAATAAACCAAATCCTGAAAATTGCAGTGCATCTAAGAATACAGTGAAAAAGTGGAATTGATGATTTGACACTGCGACAAGTGCAAAAAATAGAAACAGTAAAATTATACTAAAGCAAAATACATAAATGAGATTTGGAATGCCTTTATGTAGCAGGCTCCATCGGCTAAAAATGATTTGTTTGGGATGCAGATGGATTACCTGTTGAGTCTGATTGTAGAGGGCAATGATTTTATTTTTGCCATGCTTCTGAATATAAATGACACGGACATGATCTGCGGGTTCAGCAACCACTTCTACAAAATGACCAGTAAAATTCTGTGTATTAATAAGGCATTCAAAATAGCAGCCGGGTAATTCATATTGGCTAAAAATAGCTAACATCTCATCACGTCGATAATGAATAAATATTTTACCTTCAATTATTTGCTTTGGCTCGAACATGCCAATATTTTCCTTACTTTTTTTCTTATATAAAAAAGACTTATGCAATTAATTTAGCATAAGTCTTGAATGAGATTTTTAATTTTCTAAAAGGCTTAAAAAGGTACAGAGATATAGGTATAGATCAGGCCATAAGTTAAAGCTGCAGTTAAGGTCGCCATGACAATTTTCTTGAACTTGAAATACAGTCCAGCGAGTACAATAAAACCGATCAGCATGGCAAAGCTTTTATCTGGCGTTTCCAATAAGGGCGGTAAGGTCGCCACAACCAGCATGGAACTGATAGCAGCAATCCCAATTGAACCCAAAGCAATTTTCAGCCATAGCGCACCACGTTTTTGCGAACCCTGCTGAAATTTTTGAATTACATAGAAAGGGCCAAAACGTGAGGCAAAATTGGCAATCCCGACAATAATTCCGACCAAGATAATTTCAAGATTCATGATTGATCTCCTGCATATTCAGGATCTGGTTTTTTCAGCACATAGTGCTTGAACAGGCCGGCCAAAATGCCGGAACTGATGCCGATAAAGATCGCAGCGGACAGATCGATAAAATAACAGGCAACTGCTGAGACAATAATCGTGATGGTCACCACAAAGGTGTGTTTCTTTTCAAAGGCTGCCAATAAGAAACTTAAGAACAGGGCAGGTAGCAGGAAATCTAAAGCCGCCTGCAAGAATTGTGGCAAATTACTGACCTGATCAGCAAATAATCCACCTAAAAATGAACCTGTCGCCCAAGACAGCCAGCTAAACAGACTTAGACCTAACATCCATGATTCTGACCATTCCTGACGCCGTTGTGACAGCTTGATCATACCTGAAGCAAAGACTTCATCAGTAAGACCCCAAGCCCAGACTGCGGTTTTCTTCAGGTTTAAACGATCTTGAATCAGGTTTTGTAAAGCTGGGCCGTATAAAAGATGACGAATGTCCAAGGCAATCACGGTCAAGGCAGTCATCCAGATCGAAGTACCGCTACCAAGTAACGCTACAACTAAAAACTGACTGGCACCGGCATACATGGAGCAGGACAGAAATAAGGCTTCCCAGGCAGTAAAGCCGAACTGGGTGGCAGAAACGCCAAAGGCAAAGGAGACCGGAAGGTAAGTAAATATAATGGCCTGGCTATCTTTGGCACCTTGCCAGAAACCGGCAGGTTGCATCGCTACTGGATTGTGGTCAGACACAAAACACCTTGAGGGAGAGAGTTAAAACAGGGATTAAATCAAGATTGTGTATTGTACGCGAATTTACTAGCATAGTGCCGAAATGTTTAACTGGCGATTCTGATATGTTGATGTTCAAGACACGTGCAATGCTGGTCGGTGTTTTAATCGGCAGCACCTTATTTCTTCAAGCTTGTGGAAATGACAGTCAAGCGCCAAAAGCCGAAATTAAAGCGGCACCTAAACTCTCTAATGATGCGACCACTTATGCCAATGCTGCATGGCAATTCATGAATGAAGTCGATCCGCTGGTTTATAACAAGGAAATGGAACAGATAGATGCTCAGGTACGTCAACCGGCCCGTAAATTGAGTACTGACTGGCGCATTAATGTGAAAATGACTGACTCAGTGACGGAAGGAAAATATGCCTTATGTCGCAAGGCGTTAACCAGTCTGGAAATCTGGGCACGTAGCACCGTTGAAAATAGCAGTAGCGTGGCACAGAAACAGGCCGACTATGAGCGTGATAAACAGCAATGTCAGGGAGCTATTGCTCATCCTGAACTGGGAAATACTGATCCAAAGCAGAAAGGTAATGCAGTAGCTGAACAGTCTTAATCGGGTTTTATAATCTTCAGGCGGGACTTCGGTTCCGCTTTTTTGTTATAAAAAACGATTCTATTTATATAAATAAACAATAATTAAAATCAAAAAGATTGCCCTGAATCATTAAAAAAGTCCTATAATTGACTCATAATCAAGCGATTTAGAGATAAAAGTTAATTTTTGGAGTCATTTTAAATGTTTAATAAATTGTTTTTAGCGATAAGTCTAAGTACTATTTTAGTAAGTGGAGTACAAGCTTCTCATGCGTGTGAAGTGGCACCATGTACCAATGGCTTTGATAGCGTCAATGTCTGTGAATTGCGTTCTTAAATTTTAAATCCATCTCCCTATAGAAAAAATTAAACAGCAAAAATTAAAAGAAGCCTCAGAATAAGGCTTCCCATACAGTAGACGATCATGTCTTAAAGCAACATGAACAGACGTTCTAGATACAACACTGCTCCGCTCAAAAGAATACTGAGACCACAGAGCAAACGTAAAGAGTGCCAAGACATGAGATTTCGTCCTACTGTATTCATTTATGTTGAAAGTGCTTCCAGATAACGGCGATTCACTTCCTTCCAGTTCACCACATTAAAGAAAGCGGCAATATATTCAGGACGACGGTTCTGGTATTTCAAATAGTACGCATGTTCCCAGACATCCAGACCTAGAATCGGGGTATTGCCATGCATGAGGGGTGAGTCCTGATTGGCACTGTTTTCTACAATAATGGTTTGATCAGGTGCTACGCTGAGCCAGGCCCATCCGCTACCAAAACGGGTCAGGGCTGCTTTGGTAAAAGCTTCTTTAAAGGCTTCAAAGCCGCCAAGCTCCTTGTCGATCGCCTGTGCAATTTCACCTTGAGGATTGCCCCCACCATCTGGACTCATTACTGTCCAGAACAGGGAATGATTGGCATGACCACCACCATTATTAATCACATTATTTTTCAAATCTTCAGGTACCTGATTGGCTTTGCTCACCAGTTCTTCCACAGAAAGATCTTCCCATTCTGTGCCTTCAATACCTGCATTGATGTTGTTGATATAAGTTTGATGATGTTTGGTATGGTGGATTTCCATAGTTTTAGCATCAATATGCGGTTCCAATGCATCATAAGCATAAGGGAGTTCGGGAAGGGTATAGCTCATTTTTAATTGTCCTTAAGCGTGATTGAGTGAGTGGAATTTTCGACTAAATTTTAAAATACGCTTGAGTTATATTAAATACAATGAGAATTATTATCATTAATGTTATGGGATGAGATTTTTATAAATAGAATGTAAAGATGCGTATGAAAATGGCAAGAAGCCAAAGAAAAGCCCCGATCATTCGGGGCTTTTCTTTGGCTTCAACTTATACGTTGAAACGGAAGTGAAGAACGTCACCGTCCTGAACGATATAGGTTTTACCTTCTAGACGCCATTTACCTGCTTCTTTAGCGCCAGCTTCGCCGTTATACTGTACGAAGTCATCATAAGCAATACATTCTGCGCGGATGAAGCCTTTTTCGAAGTCAGTGTGAATGACACCCGCTGCTTGAGGCGCAGTAGCACCGACTTTAACCGTCCAGGCACGAACTTCCTGTACACCGGCAGTAAAGTAAGTTTGCAAGCCTAGCAGTGAATAGCCTGCGCGGATTACCACGTTCAGACCCGGCTCTTCCATATCCATTGCTTCCAGGAATTCGGCACGGTCTTCATCTTCAAGCAATGAAATTTCAGCTTCGATCTGGTTGCAAAGTGGAACCACGATTGCATTTTCAGCAGCTGCCAGTTCACGTACCGCATCGAGGTGCGGGTTATTTTCAAAACCGTCTTCTGCCACGTTAGCGATGTACATCGTTGGTTTAAGCGTTAACAGACCAAAGCCACGTACCAGTTTACGTTCGTCATCATCCAGATTTGCTGCACGGGCAGGTTTGCCTTCATCAAGCAAAGGTAGGATTTTTTCAAGAACGGCTTTAGTGGCTACAGCTTCTTTATCGCCACCTTTTGCAGACTTCGCCAGACGAGTCACTGCTTTAGTCACAGTTTCAAGGTCAGCTAGAGCAAGTTCAGTGTTAATCGTTGCGATGTCATCAAGCGGATCAATTTTCCCGTTGACGTGAATCACGTTTTCATCTTCGAAACAACGAACAACGTGAGCAATTGCATCAGTTTCACGGATGTTAGCCAGGAACTGGTTACCCAGACCTTCGCCTTTGGAAGCACCAGCAACCAGACCCGCGATGTCCACGAATTCCATGGTAGTTGGTACCACGCGTTGTGGTTTTACGATTTCAGCAAGTTTATCCAAGCGTGGATCTGGTACAGGCACGATACCGGTGTTTGGTTCAATCGTACAGAATGGGAAGTTTTCCGCAGCAATTGCAGCTTTAGTTAATGCATTGAAAAGCGTAGATTTACCAACGTTAGGCAGGCCTACAATACCACAATTAAAACCCATGAAATAACTCACAAAGCGTTATATAAAAATTGCCAGTGATTTTACATGAAAGCCATGACAAAGTCAGGTCATGGCTGGGTGCTTTGTTGAAAACTTATGAAATAGATGTTTTTAAATTTTACGTTTATCGAGCTGATTCGATAGGGTGTCACCAGTGGCCTGAACCAGCATGACCAGAATCACCAGCACCACAATCACCGCCAGCATGATCTGCATGTCAAAACGCTGATAGCCATAACGGTAGGCAATGTCGCCCAGACCACCGGCACCAATAGCACCGGCAATGGCGGATGAGTTAATCATGGTCACCAAAGTGACGGTAAAACCGGCCACAATCCCTGGTAAAGCTTCAGGTAATAGCACATGCCAGATAATTTGCTTACGGTTACAGCCAATCGCTTGAGCCGCTTCAATCAGTCCCTGATCTACTTCACGTAAACTCACTTCAGCAATACGCGCAAAGAAAGGAGTCGCGGCCAACGTTAAAGGTACAACTGCTGCCCAGACGCCATAGCTGGTGCCTACAATCCAGCGGGTAAGGGGAATTAAAGCGACCATTAAAATCAGGAAAGGCACCGAACGGGTAATATTTACAATCCAGCCCAGAGCCTGATTAATGGGTTTGGATGGATAGATCCCGTGTTCAGATGTACTGACCAGTACTACTGCCATCGGTAAACCAATCAGAAAGGCAACGATTGCGGATACACCAACCATGATGAGGGTATCGGTGGTTCCTGTTAGTAATAAATCAATGAGTTGGTCGTGCATAGCCAATCACCTCAATCTGTGCAATGTGTTGTTTTAGTTTTTGCTGAAGTAAGTCAGTATCCAGATTTAGATCGGCAACTGCGACAATCAGGCTACCGACCAGATGATTCTGGATGCTGTCGATATGACTTTGATAGAGATGCACCGGATGCTCGAACTGTTCGAAAATCACTTTCAAATCTGGGGAATACTGAACACTAGAGGCATAGCGCAGTTTGATAATGCTATGCGTGGTATCTGTTGTCACTTCAGGACTGATCGAAAATGGCAGTTCCAGCTGTTCCAGATTCAGCAGTTCCTGGGTAATCTGCTGCTGTGGATTGGAAAACACTGACCAGACTTCACCCGCTTCAACAATTTCACCTTTTTCAATCACGACGACTTGATCGCAAATTTCACGGATCACTTGCATTTCATGGGTGATCAGCACAATGGTAATACCAAGTTTCTGATTGATTTCTTTTAACAGTGATAACACCACGGAAGTGCTTTCCGGATCCAGTGCAGAAGTGGCTTCATCACAGAGTAGAATTTCCGGGTGATGCACCAGCGCGCGAGCAATGCCGACACGCTGTTTTTGTCCACCGGATAGCTGGGAAGGATAGCTCTGTGCCTTATCGCTTAAGCCCACCAGTTGCAGTACTTCGTTTACACGCGCATCAATGTCTGATTTTTTATAATTTGCAACTTTTAAAGGCAGAGCTACATTTTCCCAGACGGTTTTGGCTGACATCAGATTGAAGTGCTGGAAGATCATGCCAATGCGCTGACGTAGCTGGATCAGTTCAGCATGGGTTAAGCCAGCCAAATCCTGCTGATGGATATGGATATGACCTTCGCTGATCTGTTCCAGACCATTTAGGGTACGTAGCAGCGAGGATTTCCCCGCACCACTTTTCCCGATAATCCCGAAGATCTTGCCTTCAGGAATATCCAGATTGATGTTTTTCAAGGCATGTACCGATTTGCCTTGTACCTCATAGTATTTATTCAGGTCACGGATTTTGATATGTGGGACGGAAAACGCCACCTGAGAACCAAAACTCACCATAGTATTCACCTTATTTCCAGCCTTCAAACCACATACCAGTACCAAAATCCTGGTCCAGAATTGCTTTGACTTTTTCAGAATTCTGGAAAGCTTTTACGAAAGTCGCCAGTTTCTGGTTTTTATCTTCATAGTCTTTGCGTGTCACAAACAGAATGGCGTATTTCTTGTCGATTGGATCCAGGAACAGAGCATCATGTGGATCTGCTGCTTTAGCAAGTTTTAGATAATGTGGATAACCAAAGATCAGATCAGCTTCATTCAAGGCATGTGCCGTTTGTGGGCCTTCAACTTCAATAAACTGCAACTGTTTAGGATTATTCTTGATGTCCTTAACGGTTGATAATTCATTGTTGATATTTTTCAGTTCAATCAGTTTTGCACGGTTAAGAAGGATCAAGGCACGTGCCAGATTCACCGGATCATTTGGAATGACCACACGGGCATTTTGTGGTAACTCATCCAGCGATTTATATTTCTTAGAATATAAACCGACATGGCTACCCGTACCGGGCGCGAAACTATGTAGATCGAAGTTGGTTTCGCGAATGACATTTCTTAAGTACACACTTTGTTGAAAAAAGTTGGCATCAATATCACCGTTTTGTACCGCGACATTGGGTGCATGCCAGTCGGAAAATTCAACCAGTTTCACATTAATACCTTGCGGTTTCAGTTCATCAGCCACACTTTGCAATAAGTCTGCATAAGGTGGGCTAATGCCAATGGTCAGTACATCTTCCTGCTGCTGACCCTTGGTCCAACGGTAAGCCGCCAGACCAAGAATAAGTGCGAGGATGACGCCGCCAATGATCCACTTCTTTGCATTCGAATTTGACGAATTTACTTGTGTCATAACTACACCTTATTTCCAGCCCGGGAACCAGAGTTTCGCACCGAAGTCAGCATCTAATGCTTCCTTCACGCGAGGTGAGTTCTGATAGATTTCAACAAATTTTTTCAGCTTGTCATTTTTGTCCTGATAGTCTTCATGTACGGCAAACAGGATCGCGTAACGGTTGTCTTTGTTAGAGTCAAATAACAACGCTTGTTCTGGATCAGCTGTTTTAGCCAGACGTAGATAGTGCGGGTAACCGAAAGCCAGATCAACATCATCAATGGCACGTGCAGTTTGCGGACCTTCAACCTCAACGAATTGCAGATTTTTCGGATTCACTGCAATATCTTTTAGGCTAGAAAGGTGGTTGTTTGGATCTTTTAAAGTTACCAGTTTGGCTTGTTGCAATAACAGTAGCGCACGACCTTGGTTGACTGGATCGTTTGGCACCACAACTTTCGCGCCGTCTTTTAGCTTATCCAGACTGTTAATTTTCTTGGAATACAGGCCCACATGTGTGGCTGCGCCTTTAGCAAAGGCTTTGATCTTGAAATCAGTTTCTTTTTTAGCATTGTCCAAAAATGGCTGATGCTGGAAAAAGTTAGCATCAATATCGCCATGATTCAGGGTAATGTTTGGAGTATTCCAGTCCGAGAACTCGACCAGTTTGACATTTACACCTTGTTGTTTGGCCTCAATTGCTGCCACCTGTAAAGGTTTAGCAAAAGATGGGCTGATCCCAATCACCAGTTCATCCGAACCAGATTTCTTTTGCTGGTTCCACACCACTAGTCCGATAATGACGGCGGCAATAATCACCCCAATAACGGTGAATTTTGTTTTAACGGTTTGTGCCATGTTGCACCTCAAAATAAATTTATGCTGATTGTTTTTGCTTTAAGTTTGTGTTCGCGGTAGAGGCAGAGTTTTGACATCGGAATTGCTGTACTGGATGCGCGCTAGGTAAGCGGTCACCTTGCTGAAACAGTTTGTGTCTGAAACTGCCTTGTTCATATTCAGTTTTATAGCGTCCGCGCTGCTGTAATTCAGGAATCACAAATTGGATAAAATCCTGATGTGATTCAGGTGCCACCGTGCGGGTCAGGTTGAAGCCATCAATACCAGTTTCATCAATGAGCTGAATCAGTTTTTCTGCCACCGTTGCGCCACTACCTACGATCAGTGGATAACGACCACCCAGCTCATGTTGAGCTTTTAGGTCATTGGGTGTGATCTGCTGCTCTTTGAATTTGTCATTAACCGTCGCAATACTATTGGTCTTCTTGTAAGGAATTGGTTCATCATCAGCGAATTTGGACAGGTCAATGCCAACTGCGCTGGAATAATGTGCAAGACCTGCTTCAGGGCTGGCATAAGCACGGTATTCATCCAGTTTATGCTGTGCCAGTTTATCCGTTTCAGCGGTCACGACGGTAATGCCGACAAAAATCTTGATCGCTTCAGGATCACGGCCTTGTTCAGTGGCCTGACGACGAATCTGATCGACCTGTTTCTTGATCTTGTCCGGATGGTCACCACCAATAAACATGCCTTCAGCATGCTGGGTAGCGAAAGCCATACCACGCGGTGATGCACCAGCCTGGAATAGTACCGGCGTACGCTGAACAGAAGGGGAAACCTGGAATACGCCCTGACTGCGATAAAACTGGCCTTGGTGATTGATCTGATGCACCTTGGCTGGATCAGTAAAGATACGCTGCTGCTTATCTTTTAAGACAGCATCATCTTCCCAGGAGCTTTCCCAGAACTTGTAGCACAGCTGTAAAAATTCCTCGGCCTGTTCATAGCGCAGGTCATGGTCTTTCAGGCCATTTTCGCCAATCAGACGTTGTGCACTGTCCAGATAACCGGTGACAATATTCCAGCCGATACGGCCATGGGTCAGGTGATCCAGACTGGCAAAACGACGGGCGAACTGGTACGGTGACTCATAGCTGAGATTCACCGTGACACCAAAACCGAGATTCTCAGTGACTGCTGCCATGGCAGATACCAACGTGCTTGGGTCATGGCTGGGTAACTGAATGGATTCTCTTAGAGTCAGGTCAATGCCGTTCTGATAGACATCATAGACTCCGGTAATGTCGGCAATGAACAGGCCGTCAAACAGACCTTTTTCCAGCGTTTTCGCCAGATCAGTCCAGTAGCTCAGTTCATTAAAACGGTGTGATTCATCCCGCGGATGAGCCCACAAGCCATGATTGATATGACCCACGCAGTTCATATCAAAAGCGTTCAGCAGGATTTTTTTAGTTTTCGAGTTTGTTGTAGTCTTTGTCATTACAATGTCCCCCGGCGTGGAGGCAGAACACCATTCAGCAAATAATTGGCGATAAAATAGTATTTCCATCGTGAAGCATCATGCAGGGTATGCACGCGGGCATTACGCCAGAAGCGGTCTAAGCCATCTTCGCGCTGGCTACCACGACTGCCAGCCAGTTCAATCAGCTTCGATGATGCTTTTAATGCGGTTTCAGAACTGTGTGCACGCACTTTGGCTACATCTAGAGAGGCTCTGGCAACACTGACCTCAGTCGGAGCAACCTTGGCGGCATCAACAGAACGTGCGGCCTGTTTGAGTAACACTTCAGAAGCACGCACATCAGCTACCACACGGCCCAGTTCAAGTTTGGTCAGCGGATCATCGGTGGCCTTGTCCACACCAGAATCAATCCACGGACGCGCCTGACGTACACGGTCCAAGGTTTCCTCAAATGCAGTACGGGCAATGCCGGTTTCAATGGAGGCATGTAGCAATTGTGCGAAAGGACCGGAAATGGTTGGGCGGGAATAGGCCGTATCAAAACGTACCACATCTTCCTCAAGCACCTGCACGTTGTCGAATTTCACCGTGCCGCTGCCAGTGGTACGCTGGCCAAAACCGCTCCAGTCATCAATCAAGGTGAGACCTTCACTGTCACGTGGGACAAAGGCCAGGAATTGCTGTTCGCTTTCATGCACGACCAGTGTCGGAATGCGGTGCGCAAACAGGCTGCCGGTGCAATAGAATTTTTCGCCGTTAATGACATAACCTTGCTCGGTTTTGCGAATCGCAGTTTGGCGCTGTGCAGCAGTCTTGGTCTTGAATTCAGCTAGGGCATTACCAAAACGAGCACCTTTTAAGACTTCGGCATAGAGTTTCTGTTTTTGTTCCTCCGTGCCGTTATTGCGCAGGATTTCGAGACCATAGAAATGGTTTTGCGGAATCTGACCGATTGATCCATCCACACCGCTCATTAGGGCAATGACTTGTGCCACCGTATAGCTAGACACTTCTGCACCACCATATTCTTTAGGTACAGTAATCGCCCAGAGTCCGGACTGGCTATAAGCCTCGATTTCTTCGAAAGGCAGAATACGTTCAGCATCACGTTGTACTGAATTAATCTTGAACTGCTCTGCCAGATTATGGGCAATTTCTAGTGCTTCTTCATCAGATTTGATGATGTGCGCATGTGCCAGCTGTTCTGACTGCAATGGACTAATGTTTTGAAATGAAGTCATGGCAAATATCCTTAAATCCAGGCGTGGCGGGCAGGGAGTTTATGATTTAGGTAATAATCCCCAAGTGCATGCAGCTTCCAGCGAATCGGGTCATGCAAGGTATGCACACGGGCATTACGCCAATGCTGATCCAGATTGTGCTGACTGAGGCTGGAGCGACTTCCACCCAATTCCAGTAATTTTTCCGAGATATGTAGCGCAGCATCGTTGGCATAGACCTTGGCTTCAGCCACTAGAATTGAGGCTTTGGCTGCCTGCTCATCAGTCACAGATTCCAGCTGATCCAGTTCATCCAGATATTCAGCGGCTTCATCCAGCAGTAAAATCGCGGCATCGAGCAGCACAGAAGATTTGCCAACTTCCTGCAGGGTATAATGTTCTAAGCTGGCTTTTTCGACTTGAGCATCGACAATTGGACGTGCTTTTTGTACGGCAGTCAGCGTATCGGCAAAAGCAGCTTCGGCAATGCCGACATCAATCGCGACCTGCATCAATTGGGAATAGGCACCGCGGTAGCTTGGTTGATTTCCTAACAGACGCTCATCAAAAATCAATAGCGGATCAACTTCGACATGCTGAAGTTTGACGGTACCACTCGAAGTCGTGCGTTGACCAAAGCCATTCCAATTGTCGATCACTTCCACACCTTCAGCATTGCGGTCGACAATGGTTAGTACTACATGGCCTTCTGGATGAATCGCTTTAATCGCTAACCAGTGCGCGAAGCTACTACCAGTTGAATAGAATTTCTCGCCATCCACAAAATAGCGGCCATTTTCAAATGTTAAAGTGGTGGCAAGCGTCTTGGTATCTTTGGTATTGCGCTCTGGACCGCCATTCGCCAGACGCTTACCTTTTAGAATTTCGTTATAAATAAACTGTTTTTGTTCTTCTGTGCCCATGATCTCGATCATGTTGAGTAATGCGATCTGGTTCTGCGGAATTTGCCCGACACTTGAGTCAGCCTTATTAATAATCCGGAATACATGAGCCAGGGTTTTATTGGCAACAAATGCACCGCCGTACTGTTTCGGAATACGCATGCCGCCCAGGCCTTTCTGGCTGAACAGGTCAATCTCAGCAAAAGGTAATAGACGTTGCTGATCACGCTGATTACGGCCTTCCAGGGCAAAGTCTGCAACCTGATAAGCAGCATTAATCGCGTCGAGATCATTTTCGATGATATGAACTTTTTCAGAAGTTAAACGAGACATAATGACATCCTAAATCGATGCCAAAACGTTACAGCGAAAGCTTTATGTAATTAAGCAATTGCTTTTGCAAAGCTTATAAAAAAAGCTCTTTAAGATAAAAACTGCTAGATTCTTATAAATTTGGAATATAGTAACTGATTAAAATTAAATAGATTTTGAATAATTTCTTAATTTTAATAGATGTTTTTAAAGCAGTGCATATCTGCTTTATAGATAATCAAGACAAAAAAATGTATAAAAATACTCATCGTCGTGCTGAATAAGCAACATCTTTATTTTGAATAAAAAGTTCATTGTATTTCCAGGCTAGGGTGACTAAAGTATCCGACTAAATTAGATGGTTTTAATGCGATCTAACCTAAAAACAAGCATGGAGAATTTATGCGCATCTTATACCAGTTTCCACTTTCTCATTTTTGTGAAAAGGCACGCTGGATGCTGGATTACAAAGAGCTGGAATATGTCGCGCAAAACCTCATGCCGGGTGCCCATCGTGCCTTTGCCCGCCTGAAAACTGGACAAAACCGTTTACCGATTCTGCGTGATCAGGAACGGTGGATTGCGGATTCGACCAAAATCGCTCTATATCTGGATGAGCAATATCCTGAACACCGTCTGCTACCTGCAGAAGCAAGCTTGCGTCAGCAGGCACTAGATATTGATGAAATCACCCAAGAATTAGGCCGCCATGTGCGTCGCTGGATGCTGGCTCAGGCTTTATCGCATGACCATGAATCGATGGATATTCTGATTGGAGAAAAAGGCTATCTGCGCCAGTTTGAAAAATTCTCCAAGCCATTGCTAAAAACCATTTTGACCAAGGGTTATGCCTTGACTGAAGAAACACTGGAACAGTCCAAACAATTTATCAAGGATTCGGTTGAGCAGCTTAATCAGATCCGTATGGAAAAAGAAGGACCTTATCTCGTCGGTTCGCGTTTCTCTCTGGCCGATATTGCGGTTTGTTCTATTTTGGCCCCTCTATTGGCTATTCCGGGGACGCCGTGGGAGAGGGAAAGCTTTGAATCGATGTCGGATGAATACCGGGAATATCAAAGTCATCTGGCTGAGTTGCCATTAGGGCAATATATTCAAAAGATGTATCGTAATGAGCGCAATGCCCGTGTTGATTGGCGCGGTGTATAAAATTAAAAATGAAATAAAAAACGCGCATAAAGCGCGTTTTTTTATGAGATTAGAATTAACTCCAAGGGCTGGTTTGATCAATATCACTTGTTTTACTGAAGCCACTGAGCAGTGAGCTAAAGTCAAACTTCGGCAGGGAACTACCACTTGAGATATTGGTAATAGTTTCTTTAATGGTTGGGAGGATTTCAGTAATGCTGATATTCGTAGCCGTATCAGTATTACTAATGCCGGAAATCAATTCGCTAAGATCAGGCAGTTGTAGGGACGAGTTGTTACCGACTAAATTGCCAAGACTATCCGTGAATGCATCCAAACCTAAACCCTCTAAGCTTGGCACGCCAGAACCGAGTGACCCGAGCAGGTCGCCAATTTCAGGAAACTGAACACCATCCAGAAGATCCGAGAATTGACCTTCGCTATCAATCAGCGCAATCACTGGTTTTAGTGCTGTAATCACATTGTTGAGGTCGCTGGATAAGGTGAGCAGTAATGGGTTATTCACAAAATCCAGCACCACTTGTACGCCATTCAAGACATCGTAAAGAGAATTCACGATTTCTGCCTGATCAGCGTCAAGAACGTCACTATTCGCTAATAGATTCAACAGTGGATTGATGCCTTTTAGTACATCCGCGATGGTGTCTGGCACATTACCTGAACCTGCAGAACTGATTGCAGATACCAATGTAGTCACACTACCAACCACTGTTGGTAAAACTTGGGTAAGTTGATCCATATTAATGGATGAGTTACCTGTATCAATCGATGCAAGCAGTGGCATCAGGCTTTGCGTTACAGTTTGCGCAATGGTGCCCGTATCGATATTGCCTGAATTGCTGATTAGACCACTGAGCAAATTGGTAATAGCACCGATATCAAGGTCACTGCTTGCATTGCTCATTAGGTTACTGGCTAACAGATTGACTGAACTGGTATCTAAACTACCTGTTGAGCCACCGATCAATCCGCTGATCAAGTCAACAATTGCACCGATGTCGAGATCACTAGCGGCATTGCCACTGATGAGACCACCGACTAGATTGGCAATTTGACCAATATCTACATCGCCAAGTCCGCCAGAACCACCAATTAAGCCACTAACCAGTTCAGCAATTTGTGCGATATCAATATCACCACCTTGAATGAGACCACTGACGATACCGACGATGGCACCAATGTCTGTTCCACCAAGACCACCAGTACCTCCAATCAGGCCACTCAGCAGTTGAGTGATTTGGGTAAGATCAAGGTCGCCACCTTGCAATAAGTTGCTGGCCAGTTCAGCAATTTTACCGAGGTCTACATTGCTAGTACTGCCACCCATTAATCCGCTGACCAATTTGATAACTGCATTTAAATCCAGGGTTGATGTATTACCCCCCATTAAACTGCCAAGCAGATTGCTGATTGAGCCTATATCAAAACTGCCACCATTGGCTTTCGTTAACTGGCTAATTAAACTGTTGATATCTAGTTGAGAAGCATTTGAGCCTGTAAATTGGCTAATTAAATCAGTGAGGGAACTGGAATTTAAACTTTTGCCAGAAAGCAGGCTGTTTAAGAGAGAATCTAGGGAAGGGGTAGAGGGGGTAGAACCTGTAATAGAACCAATAATGCCAGAAAGACTGCCACCCAATAAACCACCAAGTAAACTCGTATTTTGTGTCTCTGTCGTGAGCACTGGACTGAGTTTAGTTTTAATTGAACTAAGAATACTAAAAGCCATAACCGTTCCTTGCGAATTTTTATCTTGTTATGTTTGTTGTGTTTTTTAGATAAAACGCTCAATTCTTATTCAATTTCTATACAAGTGTAAATCTAAGTTGGATTAATCATGCTTTGAAAATCCAGTTATCAGCGTCATAGTATTTATTCATAAATAGTTTAGTGATAAATAAGAATGATTTATTTAAAAGCGTCGCTTATCGAAAATTTGTTTTATACGACGAATGACCATAAGCATGACTTAAAACTGGTCATTGAGAGGGGTCTGGCATTTTTTTTCAAATAACTGGTAATTTATGAAAAATTTATCAATACTATCAGCAAAACAATGATGTATTTGAATAAAATGGCAAGAGATTAAAGATGGAATTAGATCGTTTTGATAAGCACATTCTTGAAATTTTGACCCATGAAGATGTCAATCTGAATGAACTCTCGGAGAGAGTAAATTTATCTGTGAGTTCGGTACACCGCAGGATCAAGCATTTGATCGATCATAATATTATCAGTGGCTTGAAGCGCGAGATTAATTATCAAAAATTGGGCTTTAGTCTGCATGTGCTGTTGCAGGTTTCCTTAAGCAAGCATGATAGCGATACTTTTGCCAAATTTTTAGAAGAATTAGAAAATATTCCGGAAGTCATTAATGCTTTCCTGGTGACAGGACAGTCTGCGGATTTTATTGTCGAAGTTGTGGCACGTGATATGGAAAATTATAGTCAGATTCTATTAAGCCGAATCGGCAAGATCGAGCATGTCGTAGCACTGCATTCCAGCTTTGTGATCAAGGAATATAATGTTTTTAACTGTAGTGGTCTTTTAAATAAGGTTTAAAATTCCAGGCATTTTTTAACACATATAAAAAACGCACCCGAAGGTGCGTTTTGATCTCATAGAAGATTAGGCATCGAGTTGCGCTAAAACTTCATCAGAGAATTCAACGTTGGTATAAACGTTTTGAACATCGTCTAGGTCTTCAAGCATATCGATCATTTTCATGATTTTTTTCGCTTGGTCGATATCTGTGATTTCAGCTTTGGTAGACGGGCTCATCACCACTTCAGCGTTATCAGATTTTAAACCTGCAGCAGCTAAAGCATCTTGTACTGTACCGAAGCTTTCAGGCGTAGTGATCACCAGGATTTCATCTTCATCCACTTCGATGTCTTCAGCACCCGCTTCAAGCGCCACTTCCATGATTTGATCTTCTAAAGACACATCTTCAAAAGTAATTTCGCCACGTTTAGTGAATAGGAAGGATACTGAACCGTTGGTACCGAGGTTACCATCAGTTTTAGTAAAGCAGTGACGTACATCAGGAACCGTACGGTTCAGGTTATCTGTCATGGTTTCAACAATAACCGCAACGCCGCCTACGCCATAACCTTCATAGGTTACTTCTTTCAGATCGTCGTTATCTTCACCACCGGCACCACGCTGAATCGCGCGATTGATCACATCACGTGTCATGTTTACAGATAATGCTTTTTCTACAACAGCACGTAGACGAGGATTACTACCCGCATCAGCGCCACCGAGTTTAGCAGCAGTTGTTAATTCACGAATGTACTTGGTAAACAACTTACCACGACTGGCATCTTGTTTTGCTTTACGATGCTTAATATTGGCCCACTTGGAATGACCCGCCATGCGAAATATGCTCCTTGTAGATTGGCTGTATGCCTATCGAATTGCGCCGATTCTACCATAAGCTCTTTTTTTGAAAAAAGAGTCTGGATTTGAGATTTAATGATAATGCCAAAAAAATAGGCAATAAAATAGAAAGGCAAAGCAATAAATGTAAATAAAAACTTAAGAAAATACCTAAATAAGAAAAGAGCAGAAGAAACATTATTCTCAAGCCCTTTTATGGAAAGTTTATTCCGGGATAATAATATCCAGACCAACATTCTCTTTATAGAGCCGCTTGATTAAAGCCAGATCATGTGCAAGATCAGTAGGATAAATTTTGCCAAAAATCCCGCCTTGCTTGGTCTTGGAATTGGCATACATAAGCACAATTGGCACATTGGCAGCTTTGGCAATATGCCAGAAACCGGTACGGATCGGTTTGCGCGCTTCACCATTTTTGGCACGGGTGGCTTCAGGTGCGATCACCAGATTGAATTTTTCATTATTCTGAAAATGTTCAACCATTACGCTGACAATATCTTTATTGGCTTTACGGTCGACCGCGATACCACCCATGGCTTCCAGAATTGGTTTCATTGGGCCTTTGAACAGTTCTTTCTTGATCAGGGTATGAATTTTGATGTCATACATCTTAAAGAGCGCCAAAGATAGAACTGCATCCATCATGGATGTATGTTCAAATCCGACAATGACCTGTTTATCTTCGAGTACATCGGGTTCAACATGATATTGCCAACCGGCAAGTTTAAATGCAGATTCGCCAATAAATTTGTTTAGCATAAGTAGAAAGAAATAAGAGCTAACGGTATGAACTGCATAATTTCTTCCTGTTCTTATTCACAGTCAATAGGCATTAATTAAAATTCATTAATAATATAAAAAATCCAAAATCAAAAAAGTATATTAAATAGTTTTTTAAGACCTGAAAGATATAAATAAATACTTAATAATCCTTGAGATATATCATCTTATATAAAATAAGTCTTAAAATGATGAAAAAATGACTATCCAGCACAAATTTTAGTTATTAGACTTTTGTCGAAGAAAAGAAGAAATTGTGTCTTTTCTATTTTCTGGTCATTTTCTCTCTGAGATTGAAACCTATGACGTATATTACAGCTTTCATGTTCTCAATGCTTCTGTTAGCACTGGTTATTGTATGGTCTTTAATCGAAATCTATATGGATTTACGTAAAGACGAGAAATTGGAATCGGAATTTTAGTCTTTATAGATTTTTAAAGAATATTCTAGGATTATATTTCTATACTTAATAGTTGGTATTTTTATTGATTATGGTTATATTGAGACGTAAAAGCGATTAATTTATTGGTTTGATATTCGAATAATTAGCGTGCTCTCTTTATTTTAGATAGAAAATATAGATGTCATATTAGGCTTTTGCTAGCTTAACTTAGACTGAAGTCTTAAATCCTAAGCAGGGCAGTTATTAAGGATAAAAAATGATTGCTGGCTAAGTGTGCAAGCAGAAAGAAAAGTACTTGTTTTTTGATCTAATCTTGGCTAGTATTCAATGCGCCTGAACTAGTTGAAATATAACAAATTCAGTCTATATAGGGCCTATAGCTCAGTTGGTTAGAGCAGCGGACTCATAATCCGTTGGTCGACAGTTCAAGTCTGTCTGGGCCCACCAAATACATCAAGCATCTAGGAGCAATACTCTTAGGTGCTTTTTTATTTTTTGAATTCATTTAAGCACTATCTATCTTCAAAAATAACTAAAATTTCAATCTCTTATCATAAGGTAGGCTTTTAGTAGGTGGGATTCTTTTATCGTTCATTGAATACTTAAATCACGGTGAGGGTCACCGATAATAAGATGAATGGTAGAAGGAATCGAACCATGGCTTTTAAGAATATTGCAGATCAAACAAACGGTTTTTATATCCCTTGTGTTTCACTTTTCGGTCCAGGCTGTGCCAAAGAAATTGGTGTTAAAGCACAAAATTTAGGTGCCAAGAAAGCTCTGATTGTGACCGATGAAGGCTTATACAAATTTGGTGTCGCAGATACCATCGCAAATTATTTAAAAGAGGCTGGTGTTGACAGCCATATCTTCCCAGGTGCAGAACCAAACCCAACAGATATTAACGTTCATAATGGCGTACAAGTCTACAATGACAACGGCTGCGATTTTATTGTATCACTCGGTGGCGGTTCTTCACATGACTGTGCCAAAGGTATTGGCCTGGTGACTGCCGGTGGTGGTCATATCCGCGACTATGAAGGTATTGATAAAAGTACTGTGCCTATGACACCGCTTATTGCAGTCAATACCACAGCGGGTACAGCGTCGGAAATGACACGCTTCTGTATCATTACCAATACCGATACCCATGTCAAAATGGCAATTGTGGATTGGCGTTGTACACCATTGATCGCGATCGATGATCCTAAATTGATGATTGCCAAGCCAGCGGGCTTAACTGCCGCGACTGGTATGGATGCCTTAACCCATGCGGTAGAAGCGTATGTTTCTACGGCAGCCAATCCGATTACGGATGCCTGTGCAGAAAAGGCCATTACCATGATCAGTGAATGGCTGAGTCAGGCAGTAGCAAATGGTGAAAATATTGAAGCACGTGATGCTATGAGCTATGCACAGTATCTGGCAGGCATGGCATTCAACAATGCATCACTCGGATATGTGCATGCGATGGCACACCAGCTGGGTGGTTTCTATAACCTGCCACATGGTGTATGTAATGCGATTTTGCTACCGCACGTATGCGAATTTAACCTGATTGCCTGTCCGGATCGCTATGCAAAAATTGCCCAGTTGATGGGTGTAAATACTGAAGGATTAACTGTGACTGAAGCAGCTTATGCAGCGATTGATGCCATTCGCCAGCTTTCAGCTTCAATTGGAATTCCATCTGGTCTGAAAGGCTTAGGGGTTAAAGAGGAAGACCTTGCCATTATGGCAGAAAATGCGCAAAAGGATGCCTGTATGCTGACCAACCCGCGTAAGGCTAGCCATGCACAAGTCGTAGAGATTTTTAAAGCGGCGCTGTAAGCCTCTATGTAAGTCGATTCTCTCCACTCGGCAGACTTACATTTTATGCAACCCTGTTCGCACTTCTTAGTGAAGTGCGCCAAGATAAATGTATCCCCATGCGATATTCTTGGCTGATCCTTACACCCTTGATAAGGATATAGAGCAGGCGTTGCTCTTTTTTTTTGCCTAAATTTTTGCTTTCAAAAAATATATTTGGGCAGTTAATTCATCAGGGTATAGCTTATTAAAATTAACTGAATGAACTCGATAATAATAAAATACTGGAATGAGCAGAGTATTGCTAAAAGCTTATTCGTAGCATGAGCTAAATCAATAAAATGTTATAATAAAAAATTATAATTCTAAAGTAGTTAAATGCTTTTTATATTTTTATAAGTTGGAATCTTCTCAATGGAAGATAGCCGTAATTATCTTGCTAACAAGAAGCCAAACAAGAAATGATCTGATTTTTAAATATCCTGAAATTTAAGCAGGGTTTGATGTGCTGGATGACCTTTTGGCATCAGTTCAATCAGACGTTCAACCGCATCAATTGCTTCAGGAAAACGTGCTACATGTTTCAGCAGCACATCAGTTTCATTGGCTTTGAAAATAGCATCACTGAGACGTGATTCCAGACAATCCCGCCATGCACATAAAAATGGGCTTTCAGTTTTTGCCAGAAAAACTCCAGTATAAAGTTTTAAGGCTGAATCGATATAACCTGCATCTAAAGACTGTTCGGTTTGCAGGAAGTCTGCTTCAACATGCGCCAGCAATCGATAAGGGCGCGAACCAAGCATACCGCCCAGAATATCTCGTAACTGTGACATTTCAGCTTTTAGCGTACCCATGCTGACTTTACGTTCGCCATAAAGTGCCTGATGCAAGTGATCCAGACTTAAACCTTGTGGGAATAAAGCCAGAATAGCGAGAATTTCAGTCTGGCGTGGGGTTATGGTCAGGGTTTTACCATTAAAAATGACCTGCGGGACAGAAAAGGCACGAATATATAAACGCTGTTTTTGCGATTCCAGTAAAGCAGATTGAATGATGGATGCACAACGTTCGGCTGCTAATAGCCCTAAGCTATTATGTTTTTGCCAGTGGGTGGACAGATCAATAACCCCTAGAATCTGTTTGGAATAAGGATCAATAATGGGGGAGGCATAACAGACTAGATCCTGCACGGAAGGCATGTAATGTTCGCTGGAAAACACGCAGCTCGATTGTTGGGTTTTGATCGACAGGGCAAGGGCATTGGTCCCGACCAGTTCCTCACGCCACTGACCGCCTTCAACTAAGTGAATATTATCAGCAATTGTGCGCAATTCAGGGCAGGAGGCCCGCCATAGTACCGTACTGCCAATATCTCCAACGGCCAAAACCATAGAGGACTGTTCGGCAATATGCCTCAAACTTTCAGCACAATGTTCCAAGGCATGACTTAAAGCCGAAGAAGTGCTGATTTGTTTTATATCTGTTAATGGGGCAGCCAGACGATTTTTGGGAATCTCGGCTAAAGAAGAGCGTTGCCAGGAGCTAACGATGCTCTGTTCGAGTTGTGCTGCATGTGAAGGCGATAAACTGCTGCTTTGACGAAGCTGATCAATTTTTTGCCTTTGTTGTATCAAGCTCTGTTCTGTCATCATTCCTTATTCTCACAATAATTCATGATTTACATCCAAATGTAATTATTATTGTTTTTATGAGGAATCAAAAGAAATGTAAATCGGTTGAGTGCCAACCTTTCTCCAACCTTATAACGCGTATGTTAACTAAATAGAGTACGGATGTACCTTATACCAAAGCTGTAGATGCAGCATTTTTAAAGATTAAAATAAGCAAAGGAAATACATATGCGTTATATCGATCCGAACCAGCCTGGCTCAAAAGTTCATTTCAAAGCCCAGTATGACAACTTTATTGGTGGGCAATGGGTGCCGCCAGTCAAAGGCGAATACTTTGATAATATTTCTCCTGTAGATGGCAAGCTGTTTACCAAAGTGCCACGTTCTAGCGTGGAAGATATTGAACTGGCGCTGGATGCTGCGCATAAAGCTAAAGCACAATGGAATAAATCATCTCCAACGACTCGCTCTAACATTCTGCTCAAAATTGCTGATCGTCTCGAAGCCAATCTGGAACTGCTGGCGGTGGCTGAAACCTGGGACAATGGCAAGCCAATCCGTGAAACCCTGGCTGCTGATATTCCTTTAGCGATTGATCACTTCCGCTATTTCGCCGGCTGTATCCGTGCGCAAGAAGGCGGCATTTCTGAGATTGATGAAGATACCATTGCCTACCATTTCCATGAGCCTTTAGGTGTGGTTGGTCAGATCATTCCATGGAACTTCCCGATCTTGATGGCAGCATGGAAATTGGCACCGGCTTTGGCCGCAGGCAATTGTATCGTTCTGAAACCGGCAGAGCAGACCCCGGTCAGTATTCTGGTACTGGCTGAACTGATTCAGGACCTGTTACCTGAAGGTGTATTAAACATCGTGAATGGCTATGGTGTTGAAGTCGGCCGTCCACTGGCTGTGAATCCGCGTATTGCCAAAATTGCCTTCACTGGTTCGACTGCTGTAGGTCAGCAAATCATGCAATATGCCACTGAAAATATTATTCCGGTGACACTGGAACTTGGTGGTAAATCACCAAATATTTTCTTTGAAGATGTCATGGCGCAGCAGGATGATTATCTGGAAAAAGCACTGGAAGGTTTCACCATGTTTGCCTTGAACCAAGGGGAAATCTGTACCTGTCCATCACGTGCTTTGGTCCAGGAAAGTATTGCTGATCAGTTCCTGGAACTGGCAATCGATCGGGTTAAACGTATTAAAACTGGTCATCCACTCGATACTGAAACCATGATTGGTGCGCAGGCATCGCAGGAACAGCAGGACAAGATTCTGGGGTGTATTGCAACAGGTCGCGGCGAAGGTGCAGAAGTGCTTGTTGGTGGCGGTGTACGTCAGGAAGTCGGGCAAGGCTTCTACATTGAACCGACCATCTTTAAAGGCACCAATAATATGCGTACCTTCCAGGAAGAAATTTTTGGGCCGGTACTGGCAGTAACCACCTTTAAAGATTTTGATGATGCCATCAAGATTGCCAACGATACGATTTATGGCCTAGGTGCTGGTGTCTGGTCACGTTCGGCACATACCTCGTATCGCGCTGGCCGTGCCATTGAAGCGGGTCGTGTCTGGACCAACTGCTATCATATCTATCCGGCCCATGCAGCCTTTGGTGGTTACAAGAAATCTGGGATCGGTCGTGAAAACCACAAGATGATGCTGGATCATTACCAGCAGACCAAAAACCTGTTGGTGAGTTATTCAACCAAGCCAGCTGGTTTCTTCTAAATAAAAGCAAAAAAGCGAACTTCGGTTCGCTTTTTTTATAGTAGAGAATCTTTAATAAGTGGTATTTGAGATATAGATCACAGATGCTAATTAAAAGCATGAATCAATTGAAATTTAACTTTATCGGAAAGTTGAAAAAATGAATGAAATAGGTTTTACATTTTGAAAAATTCTGGTTATAAGTTAGAGGTGGTTTTTATCCAGAACAACAAATCGACACTCAGGAAGGGTGCCTAAAGAAGCGTATTTTAAAAATGATGAAACGGGAGTTTTATAATGCTTCAACTACTGAAAAAACTATTCTGCTTGCACATTTATGAATACCAGCAAATGGAGGAAATTGGGGCAGATTGGGAATGCCGCAAATGTGGTACCCAAAGAGATTAAAAAATACTGCAAGAAAAAGTGAGCGATATGCTCACTTTTTTATATCCATTATATTTAATCTAAACTCATATCCATTAAAATCATTACCAGTACCACATGATGAGAAGGCTTAAATGAGCAAAGATTTCCATGCCAAAACCTATATTGTAGATGAAAATCTGGCTGACACTTTACACTGGTTAAGCCTGCATCAGGACTGTTATGACTCTTTTAGTTTTGATGCACTGACGCAGGAACTGGTCGTACATCATGCCAATGGAACAGACCAGATCCGGATCGGTGATTATCTCAATGCCAGTTATGGCATTTTAATTACTGCGCATAACTTTTCAGCATCTTGAATTATTTCAATTAACTTGCCATTGCATCAGTCGCCAATGCGCGGATGCTTGGCTTAGGTTGTTCTGCTACCAGTCCCAATTTTTCAAAGAGCTGCTGGTCACGACCTTTGGCTGTATTTGGAGTCGTTAGCAGTTTTTCGCCTGAGAAAATCGAGTTGGCACCCGCCATAAATGCTAATGCCTGATCTGAGTCAGTCAGTGATTCACGGCCTGCCGAAAGACGAATATAACTTTTTGGCATCAGAATGCGGGCCACTGCAATAGTTCGAATCCATTCAATCACATCCAGTTTTTCAACATCTGCCATCGGTGTGCCTTCGATTGGCACCAGCATATTGATAGGCACAGATTCCGGATGAATTGGAAGGGTAGAAAGCTCAAACAATAAACCGATCCGGTCATTACGACTTTCACCTAAGCCGACAATGCCACCACTACACACTTTTAAACCCGCTTGACGCACATGATCCAGTGTATCCAATCGGTCATCAAAACTGCGGGTACTGATAATATGTGAATAGTATTCACGTGACGTATCCAGATTGTGGTTGTAATAATCCAGTCCTGCATCTTTCAGGCGTTCTGCCTGTGAGGCATTCAGCATGCCTAAAGTCATACAGGTTTCGAGTCCCAGTGCTTTGACTTCACGTACCATGTCCAGTACATAAGGCATATCACGTTCATGCGGATTACGCCACGCTGCTCCCATACAGAAACGTGAACTGCCAGAGGCAAGAGCTTCTTTTGCTTCCTGAATTACTTTTTCTACTGCGATTCGTTTTTCCGCTTCGAGTTTGGAGTCATAATGTGCGGACTGAGAACAGTATTTGCAATCTTCTGGGCATTTACCGGTTTTAATAGAGAGCAGGGTACTGACCTGAACGGCATTGGCATCAAAATATTGACGATGAACCTGTTGAGCCTGAAAGATTAAGTCCATTAAAGGTTGTTGATATAGGGCTTCAATTTCTGCACGAGACCAATCATTACGTATTGGATCAATACTGTTCATCTGTCCATCCTTGTTCATATTTATTTATCAGGCTCCATCTTAAGTAAAAGTATCGCCATCTTCATTAGCAAAATATGACCTTATAGAAAAAACAAAACCCACACAAGGTGAGCTTTGTAGTTGAACTCTTGATCGGAGTTTATTCACGATGATTTCCGTGAATATTCTGGTTTTGTAAATCACTACGATGTTGCTTGTTTAATACACGTTCATCTTGTTCGTGCTGGTTATTTTTTGGAGAGCCAAGCGGGCCATGTTGTGACTGCTGCTGTTGCTGTTGTTGCTGCTTCTGGTGTTGATGTTGCAACTCTTCAAGCTGTTCCTGATTTTGATGTTGTGTATCAGATGACTTTTGCATATCCACCTCCGGCTTTATTTCTATTCTTTTTCCTTTATGCCATAGCTTGCACAATAACTGTGTAAGGCTTTGACGAGAAAATGTGAACCGAAGTAAAAATTGAAAATTACCGAGATTTTGCCAGTTGTTCCTGTATGGCCCAGTCAATATGAACCTGTACAATCTCATCATGTTGATTCTGCTGAGCTTGTAATGCCTGGACAATCTGTGGATCAAAAGGCGCATTACCCAAGCCGATCGCAATATTGCGCATAAAGCTCTGATAGCCGGTACGGCGTAATGGACTGCCTTCAGTTGAGCTTAAAAATGTAGCTTCATCCCATTGCCAGAGATCCAGTAAACTCACTTGATCCAGTCCATGTCGGGGGTGAAAATCTTCAATATTAGTTTTTTGAGCAAAGCTGTTCCATGGACAAATCAACTGACAATCATCGCAACCGAAGACCCGGTTACCAATCCCTCGACGTAACTCCTCTGGAATGATCCCTTTATACTCAATGGTTAAATAAGCAATACAGCGACGTGCATCCAGCATATACGGTTCAACAATAGCCTGTGTCGGGCAAATATCAATACAGGCTGTGCATGAACCACAATGTTTGCTTGCAGGCTCATCAAAGGGCAGTTCCAGTGAGCTAAACAGCTCACCTAAAACAAAGAAAGACCCGGATTTTTTATGGATTAATAAAGTATGTTTACCGGTCCAGCCCATGCCCGCACTTTCGGCCAGGGATTTTTCAAATACAGGAGCAGAGTCTGCAAAGGGGCGGGATTCAAATTCACCGACTTTTTCCCGAATTTTAGAAGCCAGCATTTTTAGGCGCCCGCGCATGGTCTTATGATAGTCACGACCACGGGCATAACGGGCAATAATCGCAGAATTTGGTGCATAGGGCACTAGACGCGGTTCTGGAAGATCGACCAGATAATCCATTCGTACACAGATCACGGATTTGGTATTGGGAATAAGCAGTGTGGGATCGGCACGTTTTTCCAGATTTTCTTCCAAAAACTTCATATCACCGTGATAGCCGCGGTCTAAATATTCCTGCAAGCGGACTAATTCTGCTTGAGCATCCGGTTGGGCAATGACACAATCAGAAAAACCCAGTTCTCGTGCCTGCGCTTTGATCCACGCTTTCAGTTCATGGGGATCTTGTTGATAAACTTGGATTTGCGCTTGGGAATCGGGTGTTGTCATAAACCAGAAACAGGAAATAAGAAATGCAGCAGCAAGTTTATCATAGCCGCAATATACAAGCATGGGAGCAGCGCTGGTTTGGCAAGCAAAATAGTTCTTATGGTTTGATGCAACAGGTAGCATGGTCGATTGCGCAGCGACTCATCCCTTTGTTAGAACAACAGCAATTGACCCGAATCGCTGTGTGTTGCGGTCAGGGTAATAATGCCGGTGATGGTTATCTGATAGGTAAATATTTAAAACAGGCCGGTTTTGAAATAGATATTTATGCAGCAGAACCCAATCCATCACAGGATCTGGCTCAAGCAATCCGGGAAACTCAGCAAATCGGTATACCCACTTATTCAGGTTTTAATTTTCAGAAACAATATGATGTCTATATTGATGCCTTATTTGGGATCGGCTTGAACCGTGATCTGAATGAAAATTGGCAACAGATTATTCAAAGCATTAATGCCCAGCAAGGTCTTAAAATTGCAGTGGATATTCCAAGCGGACTGCATGCCAATACCGGACAGTCTTTGCCGGTTGCCATTAAGGCAGATCATAGTTTTACTGTTTTAGGTTTAAAGGCGGGACTATTTACCGGACGAGGCAAAGAATATGCCGGCAAGGTAGAGGTCATCTCGGTTATTCCTCCCGATGCTGAACTTGTGCCGATAGCTCAAATTTCCTCGACTCAAATTCATCTGCCTAAACGTGAAGCTTTTGGACATAAGGGCAGTTATGGGCATGTGCTCGTAATTGGGGGGCATGCCGATATGGGCGGTGCGGTCATTATGGCAGCTGAGGCAGCCTTTGCTGCCGGTGCAGGTAAGGTCACTGTGGTTTGTGATGCCAAACATCATACTGCCATTTTGTCACGTGCTCCGAATATCATGCTGCGTGATATTAATGCGCTAGATGCTGAGCAACGCCAAGCTTTAGTTCGTCATGTGGATGCTGTCTGTTTTGGTATGGGGTTAGGACGAGATACTTGGGCTGAACAGCAATATAAATACTGGTTTGACCTGATTCAGCAATCAGAACTGGAGACAGTTCTCGATGCAGACGCCTTGTGGTTTCTGGCAAAATCACCACAAAAGTTGAATGCCCATACTTATGCAACACCACATCCGGGTGAAGCGGCTACTTTGTTAGAAATGAAAGCATCAGAAGTCGAAGCAGATCGTATTCAGGCAATTCAACAGCTCCAGCAAAAATATCAGGGACAATGGGTGCTCAAAGGTTCAGGTAGCCTGATTTTAGAAGATGCTCTTTTCATCTGTACCGCAGGCAATGCCGGTATGGGAACCGGAGGAATGGGAGATGTACTTGCTGGCATGATCGCAAGTTTGAAAGCCCAATTTAAAGATGCCACCCATTTACATGAAATCGTAACTTTGCACGCACTTGCCGGTGATGTATTGGCGAAAAAAGGTGAACGCGGCTTGCAGGCACAAGATATGAAACATGCCATTTACCAGGTTGTGAACCACTAAGGACAATAAAAATGCAGGCCATTCATTTGATCATTCAGGGCAAAGTGCAGGGCGTGGGCTACCGTCGCTGGTTTGAACAACAAGCAATTCAATTAGGTTTAAAGGGTTTTGTGCGTAATCTGGAAACAGGCGAAGTTGAGGCTATCATTGTGGGGAAGGAAGCGATTGTTCGGGAAATGATCCAGCTCAGCAGAACTGGACCACAACGTGCAGAAGTCACTGCAATTCATCAGCAGAAATTGACTCTTCAGGACGCTGATTTTCAGGATTTTAAAGTATTAACTAAAGACTAACGACGACGGGTGCTGACCCGGCTGCGTCCGCGTGCCATACCGCCTAAGGCATTCAATACGGCCATTTTACTCATGCTGCCTGAAGCATGAGCATGACAAATCGCAGCAGCAAGTGCATCGGCAGCATCTTGTTGCGGTTTGATTGTCAGGTTCAGAATACGCATAACCATCATCTGAACCTGTTCTTTGTCTGCAGCGCCATAGCCCACAACAGACTGTTTGATCTGCCGTGCCGTATATTCGGCAACTTTCAGATCCAGATTCACCAAGGCTGCGACTGCCGCACCACGAGCCTGACCCAGTTTGAGAGCAGAATCCGGATTTTGTGCCATAAACACCTGTTCCACCGCAGCCTCGGTCGGGCCGTAAAATTTGACAATCCGTTCGACACCAGCAAAGATTCGTTTTAAACGTTCAGGCATTTCCGCTGTTTCAGTTCTAATCGTTCCTGCATCAACAAAAGTGAGTTTTGAACCTTCTTTCTGGATGATACCGTAACCTGTTAGACGCGAACCGGGATCAATCCCAATAATTAATGACATGCCTGCACTTTAAAAATAAAATAATGCCCATATTGTTACATAAGCGTATCAAAAAAGCTTGATCCTGATGAAGCAGTTGATTACAGCATCCTAATATTTATTTTACTGAGATTAGATTAATTTTCATGAAATTATTTCTTATTATCCTGGCCGGCTTAGTCCTCGAAGTATTTGTATGGATTGGCGTGGGTGACCTTGTCGGGAGCATGTGGTACGTATTTTTCTGGTTCGTGGCGGCTTTCTTTATCGGTATGAACCTGATCCGGAAATATTCGGCCGGTGTAATGCCACAAATGCAGCAAATGCAGATGGGACAGATGAGTGCAGATCCAGCATTATCAAATAATTTGCCTAAAATCTTAGCCGGCTTTTTCCTGCTGATTCCTGGTTTGATTAGTGATGTGCTTGCGGTATTAATGCTGATTCCACCTGTACAACGTGCTTTCCAGGCAGCCATGATGAAAATGATGATGAAACGTCAGCAAGCCATGATGGAAAAAATGATGGGTGGCATGATGGGCGATGTCGGTGGTGGTGCAGGCCAAAACCCGTTTGCTGAAATGATGCGTCAAATGCAGGATATGCAGAACCAGCAGGGGGGGCATGGCGATTCAACCATTATTGATGGTGAAGCTCGTGAAGTGACCCCGGAAGCCAAGAAAATTGAAATGAAAGATGTGAACAAGAAATAAAATCACGCTTTCAATATAAATGCTTCAAGCCGAATCTCATGATTCGGCTTTTTTATTGGAACTTTCTAATTTCATTAAACAAAAGTTATAATAGTTTTTTTACCATTTGATCTTTTTTAAATGTCCTTGCTTTTTACCATCTGTTTTCTGCATTTTGTTGCTCAATTAAGCCCGGGTCCTGACATTTTACTTATCGCAAAAAGTGCTGCTTCTACGACACGTATGAATGCCTTAAAGGTGATTGCCGGAATTTCAGCGGGGATCGTGGTTTGGGTGATATTGACGCTAGCTGGCTTTACCGTACTGATCGATCAGTTTCCCTGGATTCAGCAAGTATTGATGGTCATCGGTGGGCTATTTTTGGCCAAAATGGGCTGGGCCATGCTAAAAAGTGGCTGGCAAAGTTTTCAGAACAGACATCAAACTCAAGATGATTTAAATACGGTAGAAGCACCAAAAAGTTATTTTATGCAGGGTTTATTGACTAATCTGTCGAATCCTAAAACCCTGATCTATTTCAGTAGCGTATTTTCACTTGCACTGAGTTCATCAGCTTCTGATTATTTAAAAGCGCAACTGGCAGTGATTATTCCGCTGCAAACATTTATTACTTTTACTTTACTGATGCTATTAATTTCCCATCCCAAAATTAAAGAGGCTTACCAGCGATCAGGAAGTTATATCGATATGATTTCAGGCGGATTATTCCTGATTTTTGCAGTCTGGTTATGGTATGACGCGCTAGTTCTAATGAACTAAAAATCTTAATTTGATGGAGTGACAGAGGAGTTTTCGTTAGAAAGCTGCTGTGCAGCGGAAGCGTCAGAAACTGGATGATCCTGTTTCTGCACTGGAGACTGATAACGATTCGGTTTAAGGGTGGCCTCAGTATTTTCCGAACCCTGATAACTGCGACTGCGATTGGCACGCTCACGTAAGCCGCCTTTTTTAATTAACTGAACCATTTTCATCTCTCACTGCAAGATGACTTATTGTAATTCAAATTTTCTATTCTGGCAGCGTTTCATATTCAAGTTAAAATCGCATAAAAAAGACCTGATCCAAGTCAGGTCTTGCTGGAGGATAAAAAAATTAGCGCGGACGTTTATTATCTTGTTGCAGCACATCAAATAAAGATGATTGAGCTGGCACTTCTTGTTGCTGTGACTGGATATAAACATGCATTACCTTGAATGCGATTGCAGTAACCAGACAGGCCACCAGACATAAAATCCAAAAACCATAAGGGCTGCGAATATTATGTGAGCCACAGGCATGACATTCTTTTTGGCCAGCTTCCACAACTTTATCGCAGCACGCACAGTGATATTGATAGTACATTGCTAAGCTCCATTACATTTTTGATATTTTTTTTGTTATCTTTCACGGACTTTTATTTCAGGTATTTCAGGTCTGCATTTCATGTTAATGATGAAATTAGACGCTGACAAGTCATATAACAAAAAGTTACCCAAGTCTCAGTGAGGAAAACAAATAATAATTGGCTAAGTACATAACATCGTTACATTTTTTCAATAAAATTCTCTGAAATAATTAACTATGCTATCTATCAATTCATAAGCAATTTTTGAACCAGTTCGAGTGGAGCTTAAGAACAACAAGTATAAAATGGGAAATAGACAGGGCAAAAACTTAGATGAATTGATCTGCCCTAAAAAATAGAATGATATGGAATATATTTTGCTTATTTTTTAACTATTCGTTGCACTGTATTAAGTCTATAAAAATGTTTAATTTCAATAATTTTTATGAAAGTGCATTATAAACTTAAGGAACAATACTGATCTCATGAAGAAAATATCACTGTTTTTATCATCCTTGCTCTATATGAGCAGTCTTTATGCACAATCGGATATTGAAAAGGAAGTTATTGCCCAGTTTCAGCAGGATTTTAATGCGCAAAATTATGCAGCAATTTTTGAAAAGTTTTCACCTGAAGCGAAAAAGGCGATTCCTTTAAATATGTTTGAAAAAGTCTCTAAAGACTTACAGCAGCAACTGGGCACAATACAAAGTCTTGAGTATTTGGAATCCAAAGGTAAAGAGACTGCAGTCTATAAGGCCAACTTTGAAAAAGACCGTCTGAAACTCAGCATGAGTTTGAATAATGATCAACAGATTTCCGGCCTTTTATTTACGCCCTATATCGAATCTACCGCAGCAAATAATAAGACAGTCAATGCTATTCAAGGCTATCCAAAAGCGATTGCAGAGAAAATTTATCAGGCTACACGGACTTTTCCAGAGCAGACTCAAGTGGCTATAGCGGTATTAGATCAGGACAAACCCTATTACTATGGGGTACAGAAACATAAGGAAAAAATCCAGGCCCAGGCCAATCAGGATAAAGTCTTTGCAATCGGTTCTCTGACCAAAGTAATGACATCAACTATATTGGCTGAATTGGTGACACAAAATAAAATTAAACTGGATGACAAGATTAATCCTTATTATGCCTTTCCATTCAAGGACAATATCCAGGTTCGCTTTCAGGATTTAGCCAATCATACGTCCGGACTGCCACGACTACCGAGTAATTTGGAAGTAGATGATGATACTGATCCATATAAGGAATATGATGCAGCTAAACTGGAAGAATATTTAAAAAATTCCTTAGAGCTTGAACATGCAAATAACAGTGGAAAAGTGCCACATTATTCTAATTTGGCTGTGGCTTTATTGGGACAGAGTTTGAGTCAATCGCAAAATAAGGATTTTGCTGAGTTACTCAATGAATATGTCTTTAAAAAGTATGGGATGAAACATAGCTATACCTCGCCTGATCAAGCAGCTAAGCAACTTGTGTCTGCATTTGATGCCCAAGGAAAAGAAATCACCACCTGGGCATTTGATACCTTTTTACCTGCGGGCGGTGTACTCTCTACAGCTTCAGATTTAACCAGATTTGCACAAGCTCAACTCGATGCAAAAAATGCGGCAGTACAATTAACTCAGCAAGCAACCACAGAACAAGCAGGTAGCTACCAATTGGGATTGGGCTGGTTTGTGCGAGAACAGGAAAATGGCACCAAAATCATCTGGCATGGGGGAAATACCGCAGGGCATTCTGCTATTTTGATGATTGATTTAAACAAGAAAAAGGCAGTGACGATTTTAGCCAATGTCGCTGCTGTACATCCTGAAATGGGAAATATTGAAAAACTGGCTGCTCAACTTTTACAGGAATAAGTCAGCTTTAAGATATCTTTAAGATATAAAAAAAGCCCGCATTGCGCGGGCTTTTTTAATTCATGAATTTTAAATCTTACTGACCAGAGCGAATGATGTAATCGAAGGCAGATAATGATGCTTTGGCACCTTCACCAGTCGCGATGATGATCTGTTTGTAAGGAACAGTGGTACAGTCACCTGCAGCAAACACACCTTTCACATTGGTTTCGTTGCGCTCGTTAATCACAATCTCACCACGGTTAGTTAGCTCAACATCGGTTCCTTTCAGGAAGTCAGTGTTCGGCAACAAACCGATCTGAACGAAGATACCTGCCAATTCAACAGTGTGCTCTTCATCAGTTGCACGGTCTTTGTATTTCAACGCTGTGACTTGTGAACCATCACCGATCACTTCGGTAGAAAGTGCATTTTTGATCACAGTCGTATTTGGCAAGCTGTTCAGTTTGTCCTGCAATACCTGATCCGCACGAAGTTTAGTATCGAACTCAACCAGCGTTACATGCTCAACGATACCCGCAAGGTCAATTGCAGCTTCTACACCCGAGTTACCACCACCGATCACTGCAACACGTTTACCTTTGAACAGTGGACCATCACAGTGTGGGCAATACGCTACACCACGAGTTTTGTATTCTGCTTCACCTGGAACATTCATTTCTCTCCAGCGTGCACCGGTAGATAAAATCACAGTTTTAGATTCAAGTTTGGCACCATTTTCTAAAGTCACTTCTACCAGACCATTGGCTGTGCGATCTGCACCTTTGATGTCAGACACGCGTTGCAGGTTCATGATGTCAACACCGTATTCACGCACGTGTGCTTCCATTTCAGCCGCAAATTTTGGACCTTGGGTTTTTTGCACTGATGTGTAGTTTTCAATGTCCATGGTATCCATCACCTGACCGCCCATGCGTTCAGCCACGATGCCAGTTTTAATACCTTTACGTGCTGCATAGATCGCTGCAGTATTCCCTGCAGGTCCACCACCAATTACCAAGACATCAAATGCATCTTTGGCATTGAGTTTTTCAGCATCTTTGGCTGCAGCATTGGTATCCAGTTTGGCAATGATTTCTTCCAGCGTCATACGACCCTGACCGATATGTTCATTGTCCTGAAACACCATTGGTACGGCCATGATTTTACGTTCTTCTACTTCTTCCTGGAAGAAAGCACCATCGATCATGGTTGCTGTGGTACCCGGGTTATAGATGGCAATCAGGTTCAATGCCTGCACCACATCAGGACAGTTATGGCAGCTTAAAGAGACAAATACATCAAAGTCAGATTTAATGCCTAAACCTTTAATCGATTCCAGAACTTCGGCAGAGACTTTTGGTGCATAGCCTGAAGTTTGCAACAATGCCAGAATCAGGGAAGTAAACTCATGGCCCATCGGCAAGCCTGCGAAGAACACACGAGGCTGTTCACCGGCTTTTGCCACACCAAAGCTTGGTGCACGTTTGTTGGTACCGTCAAAACGGGCAGTCACTAAATCAGAAAGTTGCGCGATTTCCTCAACCAGTTCTTTGATTTTGGCTGATTTGTCAGAGCCATCCAGAGTTGCCACTAATTCAATCGGGCCTTCCAAACGTTCAAGTAGTGTTTTTAATTGAGCTGAAGTATTTTGATCTAACATTGCTAACGTCTCCAAAGGAGTAAGAATTCATTCGATAAGTAGATACTAAGCTAAATCGATAAATAGATAAAACAGTTTGTTTTTATAAATTTGATCGGTTTTGCAAATGTATTGAAAAATTCATGATTAATTTCAAGCTTATATATGGGTGCTTAGCATGAATTTTCAAGTAGTTTAAAGTGTGATTGGTCTTTTTCAGTTAAGATTGGAATTCTGCATTTGAGAGTTGAACAATGGAATTACAACGCGGTATTTATCAACATTATAAGGGTAAACTTTATCAGGTCCTGCATGTGGCAACACATAGTGAAACGGAAGAAAAGCTGGTGGTTTATCAATGTCTTTATGGTGACTATTCGATTTGGGTTCGACCGCTATCCATGTTTACGGAAAGTATTAGTACCAGTGATGATCGTGAAGTAGAACGCTTTAAATTGGTTCAGGCACTTTAATCAATCCATAAATAATTTATTTAGATAACCTCAGGGAAGAGCAATGAATCAATTACAACATTTTGAAAGTTTCATGCAGGAGCTGTATGAGACCTTTCATGCGCATGATCTTCAGCAAACTGAACGTCTGCAACGCTATCGAAATATTGAGCCTGAATCAGGCCGATTTTTATCATTACTCATTCGTGCCCAGCAGTCCAAACGTATTCTGGAAATCGGTACCTCTACGGGTTATTCCACTTTATGGCTGGCCGAAGCTGCCCGGCAGACTCAAGCGACGATTACAACATTAGAAATAGATGCAGAAAGAGTTGCGCAGGCCGAGCAGTATGCAAATCAGCTAGGTCTAGATAATTTGATTAATTTTAAAGTGACAGATGCATTGCATTATTTGCAAGCTGAGCAGAACGTATTTGATTTTATATTGTTAGATGCGGAACGTGATGCTTATGTGGATTATTGGACCCATTTGGCCCGATTACTCAAGCCAAAAGGTGGAGTATTACTGGTGGATAATGTGATTTCACATGCTGCGGAAGTAGAAGAATTTATTCATCTGATCCAGCAGGATTCAGGTTTTATCATGAGTACGTTGCCGATTGGAGCTGGCTTACTCATGGTGACTTATCGTTAAGCAGAAATTAGTTAAATTAAAACAGGCAAACCCGGTCAAAATGTAAGTTGTATTCAAGATATTTCTGTACAAAGGCCATTTTATCTTGTCGTCTTAACAGGTTGTCATAAACAAATTCGGGAACAGGATGGTAGAGTTCTATATCGCCATTGCTATAAATGATTTTCAGGTGGCGGCTAGAGGGACTATAAGCCCATGAGATCACGGTTAGCAGTTTTTGCATACGTTTTCCTCCACTGAATATTATTATCTTATGTCTTGAACTTATGCCAACTGACATTGAAGATGTATAACTGAATTGTAAGCATAAGTAGGGGATTGTTATGAAGAGGAAGCAATATGCATGCCTGATTTTTATATGATCTTTAAAGTGAAAAATAAAGATTTGGTAGGATGGCTTTAGATAGAAGAAAAGGGAAAATAAAACGTTTGGCCAATAGAGCAATCAAATAAATGTTCAAATAAAAAAACCACGCTAAAAGCGTGGTTTTTTTAAATCAGTTCAATCTAATACAGATTAGATTTTACCAACTAGGTCGATTGAAGGAGCAAGAGTTGCGTCGCCTTCTTTCCATTTAGCTGGGCAAACTTCGCCTGGGTGAGCGTGTACATATTGAGCTGCTTTAACTTTACGAAGAAGTTCTTGAGCATCACGACCGATACCGCCAGCGTTGATTTCAACGATTTGGATTTTACCTTCTGGATCGATCACGAAAGTACCACGGTCAGCAAGGCCGTCAGCTTCGATTAATACGTCGAAGTTTTTAGCAAGAGTCCAAGTAGGATCGCCAACCATTACATATTGGATTTTTTTGATTTCTTCAGAAGAATCGTGCCAAGCTTTGTGAGTGAAGTGAGTGTCAGTAGAAACTGAGTAGATTTCAACGCCTAATTTTTTGAATTCTTCGTAGTTGTCAGCAAGGTCGCCAAGTTCAGTTGGGCAAACGAAAGTGAAGTCAGCTGGGTAGAAGAATACTACAGACCATTTACCTTTAAGGTCAGCTTCTGTTACTTCGATGAATTTACCATTTTGGAACGCAGTTGTTTTGAACGGTTTAACTTCAGTATTAATTAAGCTCATCATTGTCTCCATGATTGAGGTTTGTATTTAATTTCCAATAGGGTACAGAAATTATTTTTCTTGCTGAAACAGTATTTTTACATAACATACATCGGAAAAACCGAATTAAGCTAAAAATAAAATACCATCAGCACAAACAGCATTGCTCTTGATATAAATGATTCAACCGTAGAATGGTGAATACATCATGACAAGACTCACCCCGATTTAATGCCTCTTCAGACATGATGCCGCAAGCAGTAAAATTCAAGGGCAAAAATTAAAAAATTATAAAAATATTCAAAATGGCCGTTCTTTCGCTTAGGGGCAATACAGCGTAAAATAGCTGCCTATTGTCTTTTTTGATATCAGGTGTTTTCTCAGTGCAGAGTCCTTTAAATGTAGATCAGCTCGTTATGGCGCGTGACCGTCATCGTTTAAATCGACTCCAAAAAGGTAAAGATGCCAACCAAAAGCAATATCAAGAATTATTTGAAAAATCGCATGCCAAAGTCATGCAGCGTATCGAACGCATTCCCAATATCAAGCTGAATCAGGATCTGCCTGTTACCCAGTATGCAGACAAGCTGATTGAAGCGATCCAGCAACATCAGGTCATTATTGTGGCTGGTGAAACCGGTTCCGGTAAAACTACGCAATTACCACAAATCGCCATGCTGGCAGGTCGAGGCCTGACTGGTCTGATTGGCCATACCCAGCCACGTCGTCTAGCTGCGCGTAGCGTCTCACAGCGTATTGCAGAAGAAGTTGGCGAGAAACTGGGTGAGTCAATTTCCTTTAAAGTCCGTTTTAATGAACAGGGCTCGCAGGATTCGATCGTCCGTTTGATGACGGATGGTATTTTATTGGCAGAGCTGGCCAATGACCGGTTCCTGACCAAATACGACACCATTATCATCGATGAAGCGCATGAACGTTCGCTGAATATCGATTTCATCATGGGCTATCTCAAGCAGCTCTTGCCGCGTCGTAAAGATCTAAAAGTGATCATTACCTCGGCAACGCTGGATGTAAACCGTTTCAGTAACTACTTCAATGGCGCACCGATCTATGAAGTGGAAGGGCGTAGCTATCCGGTAGAAGTGCGTTATCGTCCAATTTCTGAAATGAGCATTGTCGGCAGTGATGACGACGAGTTTGATGATTTTGAAGAAAATCTGCCCCGTGCAGTGGTTGCAGCAGTAGAAGAATGTTTTCAGGATGCACAGGAAAAAGGTCATCCTGAACATGCCGATATCCTGATTTTTGCCAGTACCGAACAGGAAATTCGTGAACTGCAGGAAACCCTGATCAAGCATGGTCCACGTCATACGGAAGTGTTACCACTCTACGCACGATTAGCATTAGCAGAACAGCAAAAAATCTTTAATCCATCGGGCGGCGGTCGACGGATTATTATCGCCACCAACGTAGCAGAAACAGCATTAACTGTTCCGAATATTCGTTATGTGATTGATAGCGGTTTTGCCCGTATTTCCCGTTATAACTATCGTTCACGGGTGCAGCGTTTACCGATCGAAGCGGTTTCTCAAGCTGCTGCCAATCAGCGTAAAGGTCGTTGTGGCCGTATTGCACCAGGTGTCTGTGTTCGTCTGTATAGTGAAGAAGACTTTTTAAGTCGTCCTGAATTTACCGAACCTGAGATTAAACGGACCAATCTGGCATCCGTCATTTTACAGATGCAAAGTCTGGGCCTAGGTTCACTGGAAGATTTCGATTTCATTGAGCCACCAGATCACCGTCTGGTCAATGATGGTCGCAAGCTCTTGATTGAGCTTGGGGCAATGACGGAGAAAAATCCCCCTAAAGTTGCCGACGAAAAGCAGTCGGCAACTTCTTCCCCCTTTAAGAAAGGGGGAACACAAGGGGGATTAACTAAGATCGGTCAGCAAATGGCAAAAATGCCAATTGATCCACGTCTGGCGCGAATGATTCTTGGCGGTGCGCATTTTGGTGCGCTGAATGAAGCTTTGGTGATTGTCGCGGCGCTGGCAGTACAAGACCCACGTGAACGTCCTGCGGATAAGCAGATGCAGGCTGATCAGAAACATGCCTTGTTCCGTGAAGCAGATTCAGATTTCCTGTTTTATATCAAGCTCTGGGATACCCTGCATAACAACCGTGAGAGTATGAGTGAAAACAAACGCCGTACTTTTGCACGGAATCATTTCCTGAGCTGGTTACGTCTGCGTGAATGGAAGAAAACTCATGAGCAGCTGGTGGATCTGGCTAAAGGCTTAAAACTGTCCTTTAATGAAAAGAAAGCCAGTTATGAAAATCTGCATCGCGCTTTATTGACTGGCTTACTGTCTTTTATTGCCAACAAGACTGATGAACGTAATGTGTTTATGGCAGTTCGTCAGCAGAAAGCACGAATTTTCCCGGCATCAACGCTGCACAAGACGAATACCCCATGGGTGATGGCTTTTGAAATGGTTGAAACCTCGCAGGTGTATTTACGGACTCTAGCGAAGATTGAGCCGGAATGGATTCTGCTGGCTGCGCGTGACTTGCTAAAACATCATTATTTTGAGCCGCACTGGTCGAAAAAAGCAGGTGTCGTCAATGCGTATGATCAGATTTCGTTATTCGGCCTGATCATTGAACCGAAACGTCCGGTTAATTATGAAAAAGTAGACCAGCCGGCTGCACATGAAATCTTCCTGCGTGATGCACTGACTACTGGCAATCTCGGTATTAATCCCCCATTCCTGAAGCATAATTTGCTGAAACTGGAAGAAGTGGAACGGGTAGAAGACAAGCTACGCCGTCGTGACTTGGTCGTGGATGAAGAAACCATTTACCAGTTTTATGCCTCCAAAGTGCCGCCAGAAGTGGCGTGTCGCCGTAGTTTTGAAGACTGGCGTGCCACGGTAGAGCCACATGATCCACGTTATCTGTTTATTGATGATGATGCGCTGTGGCTGAATGATCGTCCAACCACACAACAGTTTCCGGATTATTTACGTAATGGTGAATTGCGTCTGGCGACCAGCTATCGTTTTGACCCAAGTCATGATGAAGATGGTGCAACGGTTAAAATTCCGCTGCAGGCTTTGCCGCAGGTCGATGAAAATATCTGGTCATGGGGGATTCCGGGCTGGCGTCTGGAGCTGATCGAAGCTTTATTAAAGACTTTGCCTAAAGATAAACGCCGTAGTCTGGTGCCGATTCCAGATACTGCGAAAAAGCTGGCAGCCCGTATTGATGTGGTAAATTTACGTGAGCATATTTTCAGTTTTCTGGCTTTCCAGTTGCGTGGCGAGCAGATTACAGAAAAAGATTTTAGTCTGGATCGGGTTGAGCAATATCTCTTGCCTTTGATCAAGGTGATAGATGAAAAAGGTCACGTGATTGAACAAGGCCGTGATCTGGCCGAGCTAAAAGCCCGTTGCCGTACTGAAACTCATAGCCCGGTGAAACAGTTAAAAGGTGAATTTAAAACCTTCCCGGAAAACTTTGTCTTTGAAGCATCGCAGAAAGTGACGGGTGTAGTCGTTAAGCAATATCAGGCACTGGTTCCTACCAAAGACTTTGCTGCACTGGAACAGAAAGATGAATCTGGTGTCGTGATTCAGACCTTTAATGATCAGGCTGAAGCCGTCAAACAGCATCGTGAAGGGATCATTCGGCTGGTGCATATGCAGCTCGGAGATCTGGTGCGTCAGCTGAAAAAACAGATTTCCAAACCGCTGGCACTGGCATATTCACCGCTTGGCGATAAGGCCCAACTGGAGCAAATGTTAGTTTATGCCACACTCCACCTGTCAATTAATGAGCTGCCTGTCAATATGCAAGAGTTCCAAAAGTTGGTAGAGGATGTAAAAAAATCTTTCCTGACTCATGGCCAGACTGCACTGAAAGAAATCACGGATATTTATATCCAGTGGCAGGAAATTCGTCGTAAATTACTGGTTTTAGACCCATCTATATTTGGAAAAAATATTGATGATATTGAGGATCAGCTTGATTTGATGAGTCTTTCTGACTTCCTTTATCGGAAACCTTCCGACGTATGGTCAGAATTTCCACGTTATTTGAAAGCCCTGATCTTGCGTTTAGAGCGCTTGCCAAATAACCTACAGAGGGATGATTCCGCCATTGACCAAATTGATCCGTGGATGGAAAAATTATTTAAGTTTAAAAATGACGCTCGCCTTAAAGAATTGTATTTTATGGTTGAGGAGTTAAGGATCTCATTGTTTTCTCAACCGATGAAAACGAAAACACCCATTTCTCCAACTCGCCTGCAAAAAGTATGGGAACGTCTTGGAATCAGTTAAGATATAGGTCATTTTGAGAAGGAGTTTTACATGGGCATCCGTATTACGGGTACTGGCTTGTTCCATCCGGAAGATGTCATTACCAATGAAGAGTTAGTTGAAAGTTTAAATGCTTATGTGGAACTGTATAATCACGAAAATGCAGATAAAATCGCTGCAGGCGAATTAGATGCGCGTCGTGGTTCTAGCGCAGAATTTATTGAAAAAGCGTCAGGCGTACAACGCCGTTATGTGTCAGAAAAAACTGGCATCCTCGATCCAAAACGTTTACGTCCAAATCTACGTGAACGTTCAGATGATGAAATTTCCCTTCAGGCAGAATGGGGCGTGATCGCAGCAAAACAGGCGATGGAAAATGCTGGTGTCACTGCTGAAGATATCGATGTTGTGATCCTGTCATGTTCAAATCTGCAACGTGCTTATCCTGCGGTTGCGATTGAAATCCAGACTGCTCTGGGTATTCAAGGTTATGCGTATGACATGAACGTCGCATGTTCAGCAGCAACTTTTGGTTTAAAACAGGCTGCCGATGCCATCAAAGCAGGTGCACGTCGTGTATTGCTGGTAAATGTCGAAATTACCTCTGCACATACCGATTTCCGTTCACGTGACTGTCACTTTATTTTTGGTGATGTCGCAACTGCATCGATCATTGAAGATACTGAAACTAAAACCGGTTTCGAGATTCTGGATACATCATTATTTACCCAGTTCTCAAACAATATCCGTAATAACTTCGGCTTCCTGAATACGTCTGAAAATGCAGATATTGACGACAAACGTTTCCGTCAGGACGGTCGTAAGGTATTTAAAGAAGTGTGTCCACTGGTTGCCAAGATGATTACTGCTCAACTTGAGAAAAATCATATTGCACCTACAGATGTAAAACGCTTCTGGTTGCACCAAGCCAATGCCAGCATGAATGAATTGATTCTGAAACTGGTAGTGGGTAAAGAAAATGCCAAACCAGGTCTGGTACCTATCATTCTGAATGAGTTTGCCAATACTTCTTCCGCAGGTGTCATTATTGCCTTACATCGTACTGCAAATGAAGTTGAAGACGGCGAATATGGCGTACTGTGTTCATTTGGTGCAGGCTATTCAGTGGGTTCAATCCTGGTACAAAAACGCGTGGCGTAAGCCGGGAGTATATTTTGCAGGTCAAGCATGACGCAGCATGGATCAGGCGCTTAAGTGCCTTATCCAAACTGTATTTCACGCCTACTTTTTTAGGGGCTGAAAATATTGATGCCAGTCGACCTGCAATGTATGTCGGTAATCATTCCATGTATGGCATCTTTGATGCGCCAATGCCGATTGATTACCTGTACAATGAACATCAAGTGGCTGTGGTCAGTATTGCTGATCATAGCCATTTTTATGTGCCGCTATGGCGTGAAGCAGTGAAGAAATTTGGCGCTATTGATGGCATACAGGACTATGTCCGCTCGGCCATGCAGCAAGGCTACTCGATTCTGGTCTTTCCGGGGGGTGGCCGTGAAGTGCTGAAACGGGAAGGTGAGCAGTATCAGCTGATTTGGAAAGAGCGTTATGGCTTCCTTAAGCTGGCTCAAGAGTTTCAATACGATATAGTCCCTTTTGCTGCACTGGGCGGTGATGAAATCTATGAGATTGGATTTGATGCCAATAAGATCATTCAACATAAGTATTTTCAAAAATTATTAAAAATTCCCCAACTCAATAAATTATTACGTCATGGTGACGTGATTCCTTCCTTACCTAAAAATCTGTTTCCCAAACGCTTGCCTTTTTATTTTCAGTTTATGCCGCGGCAGCCAATTCATCATGTGCAGCACGAGAATGATCTGATTGATTTTCGTGAGTATTTACAACACAAGATCTATCAGGGGCTAGAACTGTTGGCTGACAGACGTCGGCAAGATGAAGTCTAGGTCTTTTCATCATTCCTGCTTTGCTTTACATTGAGATCGAATCGTCTAAAAAATCACCATGCTTCAATTTCTGTAATAGAAAGGAAAAAGCGATTTTAAAGGATTGAAATTCAGTAGGTCTGTAACTCAATAGGGTTAAAACGAAGGGGGAAATATGGAACAGGAGGGTTTGTTACTGCCATTCAGACAGCTCGCTGAACAATGCCTCAGTATTTTTCCTGAGTTAAATCAGCTGTATCTGGATCAAATGGCGCTTATTGGTCATGTGAATGCCCAGAATTTGTTCAGGATTCATCAGGATGAGCATCGAATTGATCTGCTTAATGGCTTATTAAATATACAGCTATATACACCTCAAGATTTAAATCTGGAAAGTCCCCATGCCTTAGCAGAAATGCAGATTGATTCCAGGCTGGCTAAAGCAGAGGCTTTGGAAGAGTTTTTCTTTCAGGATATTTACTTTCTGACTGGGGATTTAAAGCCCCAGCATTCCTTGTTTTTACGTGATAAAGCCAAACAGCTCCGTCAACTTATTATTGATCAAGTCTATATATGGGTTAATGCGCCTGACCGAGTTGCTAATTGCTTAAAACAGATGTCGCTTGTGCAGGCTGAAATCATCGACTCCTTTATGATTAAAGCCGAAGTTTATACTCAGCCTTGTATCAGTAATTGTCTTCAAAGTGGACATGAGATTCCGGCGCATGTTTTAAAACAGCTACAGCAAATCTTTTCCTTGCAATATTTGCAGCCAGATGAGTTTCTATCGATTCAGTCAGTGATGGACAGTCTGGATGCATTCTGTTTCAGTGCGCCTGAGTTTCTGCACCCAGCGACCTACCGGATTATCTCCTTATCCTTTGAAAACCGGTTCAATCTGCATGAACTGAATGACCATATTGACGATATCCGTTTGCTGTATCGGCATGCCGAAGAGCAAAGTCATCTACTGGGCTTTGTCCGGCTGATGAATCGTGATAGCTGGCATCGGAGTGATCTGCTATCCAAACGCAATTTTCTGGAAAATAATCCTTATTTATGGCAGAAAAAAGTCGCCAAACTTCCTTTATTTGACTGTCATCGGGTAGTGAACTGGTTATTTAAACAGCCTGCGGAAATTTTGGATTGGCTGAGCAGCAATATTCAACATAGCAGTGTGCGGGTGGCGGCAACAGCTTTAAGCTTTATCGATACGCACCATGTTCATCCGCAGATTGTTTTAGCTACCTTGCAATATTTTCAATATATCGCAGCACGTCTGTTTATTGATGATGTTCATCAATATGCTCTTCAGCATTGCTGGTTTGAGCATGAGCGGAATCGAACAGTTGTTCTCAAAGGGACGCGTCAGGCTATTGAGGATCATCGTATTGCGATTAGTCCATCGATTTTATATCTGGATGAATGGATCGGATTATTGCGGGATGTAGTGGCAATGGATGATCAGATAACTAAAAGGGTCTATGCCAACTTAAGCCGAGTGATGCAAGCTTATATGCAGCATCTGTATAAGATTACCTGTGATTTGCCTGAGGATGTGTTGGCTTATATTCGGCCTCAAACTCAGCAAGACCGTGATTTTTATAACGTGCTACAACGTAACCAGATTCCATTTGTAGAGTTCAGGAAGCGCTTTTACTTGCATGCAAGGCATGTGCGGGAATCCTGTTTTGATGGTTATATCCGTGATTATCTGCCGGAGTATTTTTCTACTCAAACGGAAGTGCCTAAGAATTTAAGCTGGACCAGTTTATTTACGCAGGCAGTTGCCTGGCATGAACAGATTCAGAAGCAAGAGATTATTGCCAAGCTCAAAAAAGACTTTGCTTTAGCCAGCTGGAGGCCACTCACACAGGCACATTTTCTACTGTATTTTAATTGGCGTTTTGAGGAGTTGAAAACACTAGAGCGGATTATTGAAGAGGCCAGAATATTCCGGAACTGTCTGGCTGCAAGTTATGCACAGCGTATAGTAGAAGGTGAATATGTGGCCTTTCGCATGTCACATCCTGCAATCAAATTACCTCTGATTTTAGGCTGTCAGTTGCAAAATGACCAAGTCATCTTTGACCAGCTTGAGTATCCAAATAATCAAAAAGCGGAAGTTGAATATATCAATATTGCCCAGCATTTTATTAACTGGTTAAACCTGCAGGCTTGACCTGATTCAGTGCTTTTCTGTCTGTGAAGCTTAACTTTTCCGGCAAAAATCGTTAGGCTATAGCCGTTCTTTTACGGTATCTCTTTTATGAAACAGGAAACTGCACTTAAGCTCTTAAAAGCAGGGGAAAATGTCTTTTTAACCGGTTCTGCGGGTGCAGGGAAAACTTATACGCTTAATCAATATATCAATTATCTGAAAGCTCGTAAGGTGTCGGTCGCGATTACTGCATCGACTGGTATTGCGGCAACGCATATGAATGGTATGACCATTCATACCTGGGCCGGAATCGGGATCAAAGACTTTTTGTCTGAAGAAGACCTGAAGCGCATGAAAGAGCGTAAATACCTGAAAGAACACTTGGAAAATGCGCAAGTCCTGATCATTGATGAAATTTCTATGCTGCATGCCAAGCAGCTCAATCTGGTCAATCAGGTGCTGAAATATTTCAAGGAAAGCGATGAAGCTTTTGGCGGGATTCAGGTCATTGTCGCAGGGGACTTTTTCCAGTTGCCACCCGTTGGAAAAAATGATGAGCGTAACCGTGATAAATTCTGTTTTATGTCGGATGCCTGGGTTGAAGCCAAGTTCCGCGTCTGTTATTTAACTGAACAGCATCGTCAGGGTAATGACTACCTGAATGATATTTTGAATGCCATTCGTGCGCAGGCCATTTCACCTGAACATCGTTCAGCACTACAGGCCACACGTCAGCAGGATATTGGCGATACCTATACACGTCTCTATACCCATAATATGGATGTAGACAGCATTAACTTTAAACATCTGAATGAAATTGATCAGGATTCACGCCAGTTTGATGCGCAATGTGATGGTAATGAAAAACTGATAGAAACCTTAAAGTCTTCAGTCCGTGCACCCGAAGCCTTAACCCTGAAAAAACATGCCAAGGTCATGTTCGTGAAAAATAACTTTGATATGGGCTATATCAACGGCAGTCTGGGTGAAGTGATCGGCTTTGAAGATGATGATGAGCATGGCGTTCTGCCAAAGGTCAAACTGACAGATGGAACTACCCTGATTGTAGAGCCTGAAACCTGGTCAGTGGATAATGAAGCAGGCAAAACCATTGCCAGTTTCCAGCAGATTCCACTACGTCTGGCTTGGGCGATTACCATTCATAAGTCTCAAGGCATGACGCTAGAAGCTGCTGAGATTGACTTGAGCCATACCTTTGAAAAAGGTCAAGGTTATGTAGCATTATCCCGTTTGAAAAGCTTAAATGGTCTACGTTTGAAAGGCTTTAATGAACAGGCTCTGGAACTGGATAGTCTTGCCATTAAAGCTGATCGCCGCTTTCGGGAACTGTCGGATGAAGCTGAAGCGAATTTTGAAAACGTGGATTTGACTGTACAGCATAAGGCCTTTATCCGTCATTGTGGTGGTACTTTGAATGAAGTCGAGATCCAGCGCAATGAGAAGAAAATTGCCAAAAATGGTGGCAAGCAAAACTACGCGACTGCAACCTTGGATGAAACCCGTGAATTGTTTGAAGAAGGTTATGAGATTTCCGATATTGCCACTGAACGTGGCTTGACACCTGCCACTATTATTAATCATTTAGGACGTTTGCATAAAGAGCAAGGGCTGGATATCTCAGTAGCTCATCCGGGTGAGGAAGTTGTTGAACAAGTCCGCAAGATTTATAAGCGTCTGACTAAACGTCAAAACTCAGATCATTTCAATGATGACGGCAGTATTAAATTACGTCCGATCGTGGAACTGACCAGTCCGCGTATGGGTTATGATCAGGTACGTTTGGCTTTGCTGTTTGTGGAATAAAATTTGAGTTTTTAAATTTTAGTATTTAACGTGAGCTTTTACTTTTGAAAGATCAAAAGTAACAAAAATCTTTTGTTGGATTGAAGGTACATCCTGTACCTCAATCCAACGAGCGACATCCATGTCGCTGATCATGTGATTTAATACTTTGCAGTTCATAATTTTAGAATGTTAATTTTTAAGAATATTGCACAATCATGGTTAAAGGCTTATTGCGTTCCAATCAATAACGATAAAATCCCGGCCGCAATTAATGGCCCGACAGGGACACCACGAAGAACTGCTACACCTGCCACCGTACCAATTAATAGACCTGCAACGACATCAGGCTGACTCGACATTAGTTTCACCCCACGTCCACCAAGCCAGGCAACGAATAGACCGATTGCAATTGCCAGTAAAGATTTCCAGCTCAGAAATGATTTAAGAATACTGTCACCAGGAATTTTCCCGCTAGCAATCGGAGTCAATACGCCAATGGTTAAAATAATAATCCCGATATTTAGGCCATGTTGCTGTACATAAGGTAAGAGTTCATTGAGAGGCGTGATTTTTAATACGATCAACACGGCCGCAGCAATGGTCACAGCAGTATTATGACTAAAAATACCGCAAGCCAGTAGAACCAGAAGAACAAGCAGATTCAGATCAAGTTGGGACATGAGGAGATAAAAAAATGAAAAGTCACAGGATTATAGGCTTTTTAGCCATTTAAAGGGAGAATGCTCTACAAGAAATGAATCTGGTTAGTTTTCAGTATAGAATGCGCCTATCTTTCGTATAAACAGGTTCAGACAGATGCTATTGGAAAAAATGTTGCAATCACAAGGTTTCGGTTCACGAAAACATTGTCAGCAACTGATTAAAAATGGTGCTGTTTCGATTCAGGGCGAACTCATCGATAACCCCAAGCATAAGCTGAATCTGCAAGATCTGACTTTTAGCGTCTATGGTCATGAGTATCGCTATCGGGAAAAAGTATATATCGCGCTCAATAAGCCTCAAGATTATGAATGCTCACATCAGGCTACCCATCATTTCAGTGTATTTGATCTGTTTGATGATACCTTGTTAAACCGTGGAATCCAATGTGTAGGTCGTCTCGATCAGGACACCACCGGACTGTTATTGCTGACGGATGATGGTCAGTTTTTACAAGCGTTGACCCATCCTAAGAAACATGTGGCGAAAGTCTATCAGATGACTACTGCCGATCCCGTAACAGATGAGCAGATTCAACAGCTTGAACAGGGTGTGGAATTGAGAAATGAAAAAGGCACCTTTGCTGCTACAGATATTGTTCGTCTGAATGACAATCGACTGCAAATGACCATTCATCAAGGTGTGTATCATCAGGTGAAACGTATGCTGGCAGCTGTTGGCAATAAAGTGGAGCAGCTGCATCGTGCCCAGATTGGTGCATTGGCCTTGAATGAACTGGCAATAGGGGAATGGACCTATCTGGACGCAGAACAAGTGGCACAGGCAAAATTCCGTACCGAATAAAGTCTGGGATCTATTTCAGGAAACAATGGAAAGTCACGAATTCATTGTCCTGAATAAATCCAAGTGACTCATAAAGTTTATGTGACTGATAATTGGTTTTTTGCGTTTCCAGGCTGATTCGAAGCGCATTTTCATGCCGGGCAAATAAAATAGCCGTATCAATCAGTTGTTTGGCTGCACCATGCCGGCGATAAGGCGGGCTAATATAGACATCGTCCAGCACATAATAAGTAGAACATGCGACTGAGGAAAATCTTAAATACAGCAGAATAAATCCGGTAAAAATATCATCCTTGGTGTTGATAAAAATGACAGTTTGACCATCTTCAAAACGCTGTTTCAAAAACTCGTAAGATAAATCCAGATTGGAAGAAGTACCATAAAATTGACGGTACTCATCAAATAAAACGGCCAGGTTAGGTAGATCTTCTGACTGGGCACGTCGCACGATCATCGGCTTACTCCATATTAATTTTATTATTTATCATTAACATCAAGCATAGCGAAGTTTGAAAGGAGAGAAACTTAAGAATTGTTCGTAAATGCAACAATGTTAAATTTTGTCGCTTTCACCTAAAATAGCATTCAGTTCTTCAAATAAATCAAAATGATCATCATCCAGATTCATTTCCTGATGATCTGCTGGAATCGCTGTAGCACTTGGACTTGAGCTTTGTTCTGCCTTAATTTCATTCTGTTTCTGCTTGCGTAACTTGATCAGCTGTTCCAGATTAATATTCTGATTTTCAATCGAGAAGGGGATTGATTTGGTCAGAACCACCTGTTTAAAAAAAAGACGAACTGCCTGAGCCGGCGTAATCCCCAATTGTTTAAATACTGCAAATGCCTGTTTCTTTTCTTGGGAATCCAGGCGAATTTGATAAACTTCAGTTTTTCTCATAATATTTTCAAAGCTTTAAATTACTTAACTTTTCGCCTTATTCTAATCGATAACTTCGGGATTTCAATCCTCAAGTTGCCGTTTTTAGAAAATAATCTGTAATGACAAGAGATTTACAGTGTCAATTCAAGTTTAGAGCTAAATTGCATCTGCTTTTGGGTAACTGGATCCGTAAACTGAATGTGTTTGGCCAGTAGCTGTAACGGTGCAGAAAAATCATCATCCGCCTTATGGGAAACCTGCGGATAAAAAGGATCATTCTGGATCGGAATCCCCAAATGACTTAAGTGTACCCTTAACTGATGCTGCTTTCCTGTATGTGGTTTTAGCTCATATTTGCCCCATTGCTGATCATGTTGCAGCAATTGAATTTCGGTTTCGCTATTAGGTTCTCCTTCTACCACCTGCATGGTATAAAAGGGCTGGCCTTTCTCCATTTTCAACTTTGTGATGAGCGGAAAACTTAAATCATCACGATAAGCCGCAATCGCATGATAGGTTTTCTGTACCTGCCGAGTCGCAAACATCTGCTGATAAACCCCACGTGATTGCACACATTTTGAAATCAGCACCACTCCTGCTGTTTCACGATCCAATCGATGAATCGGGGTGAGATGTTCATTTCCAGTTTGCTGTTTTAGGCGTACCAGCAAGGTTTCCTGTACATATTGTCCAGTAGGACTCATGGTGAGAAAATGCGGTTTATCTACGACCAGCAGATGTTCATTCTCAAACAGAATATGATGCTGAAAAGGAACATGCACTTCGTGTGCCAAAAAACGATAGTAAAAACAATGAGTATTCGCTTGAAAAGAACTTTCGATGCTTAAGGTATTGCCCTGAGCATCATAAACCAGACCATTATCGAAACGGGATTGCCATTCGCTCGACTCAATATGTGGAAATTGTGCACAGAGATAGGAATAGACTGTCTTGGGTGAATCAGCTGTCGCTTGCAGGAATACTTTACTTGCCGTAACCCCATTCAGCATGGGTGGGCTAAATTCAACAGTCGAAGTCATCACAATGTGGGTCTATCTCTGGTCTGGAACGGATGTTGTGAAAAAATACAGTTTCTCACAGAGGTGAATAGGCTTTTAAAGCGTTGCGATGCTATCATAATTATTCTTTTTCATCATGTCGTGAGTAATATGCCTTATTCATTTAATGTCACTTTAGAACATGAAGATGACACCCAAAATCTGGCCAAAGTTCTGGCAAATAATTTTTCTGCGGGCGTTATATATCTGATTGGTGACTTGGGTGCGGGGAAAACCACGCTGACGCGTTATTACTTACAACAACTCGGTCATAAAGGTTCAGTAAAAAGTCCGACTTATACGCTGGTGGAACCGTATCAGGTGAATGGTCAGGATATCTTTCATTTTGATTTATATCGTCTCAATGACCCTTATGAACTTGAATTGATGGGAATCCGGGATTATTTGGAAACTCCCAATGCGCTATTTCTATTTGAATGGCCTTCTAAGGGTGGCGATGAAATCCCGCAAGCCGATTTAATTATTGAAATTTTAAAATCAGAAGATGAGCTGACCCGTACCGCGAGTCTGATTTCTTCTAATCTGGCTTTACAGCAAGCTTTGGAGCGTGAATTCCCAAATGGTTGATGATTTAAGCATACGCCGTATCCGCGCACTTGATCCTGCGCTGGCGAACCAGATTGCCGCAGGTGAGGTGATTGAACGTCCTGCATCTGTGGTCAAGGAGTTGCTGGAAAACTCGATTGATGCAGGTGCGACCGAGCTGATCATCCGGGTGGAACAGGGCGGCAGTACGCTGATTGAAATCATTGATAATGGCCGAGGCATTCATTATGAGGATTTGCCACTAGCCGTGATGCGTCACGCGACCAGTAAGATTCAAACGGCTGAAGAGCTGCATGCGATTACCAGTTTGGGCTTTCGTGGTGAGGCGTTGGCCTCGATTGCTGCAGTGTCACGCCTGACTTTAACCAGTAGCCAGAATGAAGATGGCATTGGCTATCAGGTCGAAGTGAACGGTACGGCTTTTGATCATCAGGATATTCAACCGGTCGCAGCATCCAAAGGAACTCAGATCCGGGTGCAGGATTTATTCTTCAATGTTCCGGCGCGGCGCAAATTTCTGAAAAAGCCAGGCACTGAATTTGGACATATCGAAGAAATTGTTCGCCGTATGGCTTTAACGCATTTCGATATTCGCTTTGTATTGGAACATAACCAAACCATCAAGCTGAATTTGCCGGTTGCCGATAGTGGTGCTTTGCGTTTTCAACGTGTGCAACAATTACTTGGCCGTCAGTTTACTGAAAATGCTTACTGGATTGATGCAGACAGTATCAATATGCGTTTATCAGGCTGGCTCGGACATCCTTCGGATGCACGGGCTCAAGCCGATCTGCAATATGTCTATGTGAATGGCCGGATCGTTAAAGACAAAACCATTTCGCACGCCCTGCGCATGGCTTATGATGGTATTCTGCATGGCCATCAGCATGCCGCTTATTTACTATTTCTGGAAATCGATCCAGAAAGCATCGATGTCAATGTACATCCGACCAAACACGAAATTCGTTTCCTGAACCAGCGTGAAGTACATGAATTTGTACGTCACTATGCCAAGGAAACTCTGGCGCAATTTCAGACTGCGAGTGCTGATCTGGCTGAGGCGATGAAAACTGAGTCTGAAGCTGTTGCGATAACACCTCAGCCGCGCTATCAAGAGCAGTTTAGCCTGCATCAGTCCGTAGCCACTCAACCGGTTATTCCAGTCACATCTCCGTATCGTCAGCATGAAGAAGAAGCTTCTGATGTGTTAACGGATTTCGAGTCATCAGGTCCACAAACTGTGCATTATGCGCAGGATTATAATAAGTCATATTCGGGTTCACAGCAGCTGAATAATGCCTTGAAAAGTTATCTCGCGCCGTTAAGAGAAACTGAACCGGAAATCAATAATTCAGCATCGGATACATTTCAGTCACATTTACAAAGTAAAGTAGATGAGCATCCTTTGGGGATTGCGATCGCTCAACTGCATGGTATTTATATTCTGGCGCAAAATACCGAAGGCCTAATCATCGTAGATATGCATGCGGCGCATGAGCGTATTCTGCTGCAACAGATGAAAATGGCTTGGGATAAACCGGAATTCTGGATATCCCAGCAATTGCTGATTCCTAAAGTGGTGAGCATTAGTCGTATGCAAGCCATGCGTGTTGACGAGCTCAAAGATCAACTCGCTCGTTTAGGCCTGGAAATTGACCAGTATGGTGATGAACAGGTCATTGTACGGGGCGTACCGGCCATTTTGCATAAAGCTGATTTTGATGCCTTGATCCCTGAATTATTGAATGATCTGGATCCTAATGATCAGGGACAGGGTTTAATGCAGAAACGTGACCAAATTCTTGCAGGTATGGCCTGTCATGGTGCAGTACGTGCACATCGAATGTTGAGTCTGTCAGAAATGAACGCTTTGCTGCGCCAGATGGAACAAACTGAATTTGCGAGCCAATGTAATCATGGTCGTCCAACCTGGCGAGCATTTCCATTGTCTCAACTTGATAAACTTTTCGCTCGAGGAGAGTAGCCTTACATGTCCAATCAACTGCCGGTCATCAATTTAATGGGACCAACTGCAAGCGGTAAAACTGCTTTGGCATGTGAACTATACGAGCAAGGTCATTTTGAGCTGATTTCTGTCGATTCTGCGCTAGTTTATCGGGAAATGGACATTGGTACAGCGAAGCCATCTAAAGAGGAATTAGGGCGCTATCCGCATCATCTGATTGATATTATTAGCCCGCTCGAAGTCTATTCTGCAGCAAACTTTGTCGAAGATGTTTGCCGTCTGATTGATGATATTCATGCGCGTGGTAAAACACCAATTTTGGTGGGTGGCACCATGCTGTATTTTAAGGCCTTACTTGAAGGCTTATCTGACAATTTGCCAAGTGCAGATTACGCAGTACGTGCCCAGATCGAAGAGAAAGCCGCTCGTGAAGGGTGGGAAGCGGTGTATGCTGAATTATGTCAGGTAGATCCCTTAGCTGGCCAGAAATTTAAAGTCAGTGATAAACAGCGAATTATCCGTGCATTAGAGGTTTTTAAGCTAACAGGTGAGCCGATTACAAAACTACAAGCAGAACAACCAAAAAATTTACCATATCGTTACAGTTTCCATAATTATGCCTTAATGCCCGATCGGTTAGAATTGCACAAACGTATTGAAAAACGTCTTGAAATTATGTGGAAAAACGGATTTTTAAATGAAGTTAAAGGATTAATGGGAAAATACGATTTTGACGAAAATTTACCCTCAATGCGTTCAGTAGGTTACCGCCAAGCCATAGAATTCTTAAAAAAAGGTGACCTAAGTCATGAAAAACAACGGGAAATGGAGGATAAGGCTTTATTTGCGACACGACAACTTGCCAAACGTCAATATACCTGGTTGAGATCTTTGCAAGAAAAGCATAAATTTACAACATATTTTACGCTCGAGCAGGCCCAAGAAGACTTGCGAAACTGTCACGGATAAAGCAAAATTTGAGTACTATCTTTTTTATAATTTTTAATTGAAAAATAGAGATAGTTTTTTGCGCTGATTTTTAAATTTTTGGAGTTATAACATGTCTAAAGGTCAAACTTTACAAGATCCATTCTTGAATTCTCTCCGTAAGGAACGTATTCCAGTTTCTATCTTCCTGGTAAACGGTATCAAATTACAAGGTCACATCGAGTCTTTTGACCAATACGTTGTATTATTAAAAAATACAGTAAGCCAAATGGTTTACAAACACGCGATTTCTACAGTTGTACCTGCACGTAACCCTCGTCCAGCTGGTGCTCCTGCTGGTCCACAAGGTGCTGGCTTCGGTGGTCAAGGCGGCGCAGGTGGCTTCGGTGGTCAAGGCGCTGCTGGTGGCTTCGGCGGTCAAGGTGGCTTCGGCGGTCAAGGCGCTGGCTTCGGCGGTCAAGGCGCTGGCTTCGGCGGTCAAGGCGGCTTCGGTAGTCAAGGTGGCTTCGGTAGTCAAGGTGGCTTCGGTGGTCAAGGTGCTGGTTTTGGTGGTCAAGGTGCTGGTTTTGGTGGTCAAGGCGCTGGTTTTGACAACGATTCAAAATTTGAAGATTCTTCTGACGACGAAAACAATCGTTAATCGGATCTGAAATAAAAAAGCCTCTTAATAAGAGGCTTTTTTATTGCTTAAAAAATTGAGCCATTAAAAAAAGCCAGCATTATACTGGCTTTCTTTTCTTAAATTAACGAGCGCGTTTAGGATCTAGCTGAGGATCTTTGATTTCTACATAGGCATTGCTACGGGTTTCACGTAACCAGCTATCTAGCTCAGCATCAAACTGGCGTTCACCCAGGATCTGGCGTGCCATACGTTCCTGATATTCCTGAGTCATATCTTGCTGACGTGTATCGGTCACTTGCAGGATATGCCAGCCAAACTGTGACTGGAACGGTTCACTAATCTGACCCACTGGCGTACTTTTCATACGCTGTTCAAATTCAGGTACCATGACACCTGGGCTGACCCAGCCTAAACTTCCGCCATCACGTGCTGAACCTGTGTCATTAGAGAAAGTAGACGCCAATACTGCAAAATCTTCACCTTGCTTAAGACGCGTATATAAGCTATCAATCATCTGTTTAGCATTTTCTGGGCTAACCACTTCTGATGTTTGAATCAGAATATGACGGGTCTGGTACTGAGGAACCAATGCTTTCTGCTCACCACCTTTACGCTCTAAAAGTTTCAGGACATGCACGCCATCTGCCGCAGGAATCAGTTCAGATGTTTGACCCGCTTGCAAAGTAGAAACACGTGCAGCGAGTTCGCCTGGGATTTCTGATAAATTTCGCACGCCCATATCAGACGCATCTACTTTAATATCGCCAGTTGAATATTTTTTGCTGATCGCCTGAATATCATTGCTGCTGCTTAAATCATTTCTTACTTGCGCAGCAATCTGTTGAGCATTTTCTCCGGTTATACGTAAATGCAGAACATGTACCTGGCTGCCTAACAGAGCTTGACCTTGCGGTGTATTCAGGAAGTTTTTCACATCCTGATCACTGATCTGGATACGTGAATTTACTGCTTGCTGGCGTAAACGGCTAAGTGCCAGATCTTCAGCAATACGGTTACGTAAAGAGGCATACGTATTCGGCGCGATAGCATCCAGTTTTTGCTGGAAAGCTTCCAAGCTAGGAGAGCCTGACTCACGTGCTACTTTAAGCACTGCTTCATTTAAAGATTTTTCATCTGGACGGATATTGTAGCGTTTGACCTGTTCCAGTTGAGCCTGACGTACAATTAGCTGTTCAAGTGCTTGTTGTTCAAGATAAGGTTGCGGGGGAACAGGCTTGTTTTGCTTTTGCAATTGGTGAGAAATTTCAGCAACGCTTTGTGCCAGATCACTACGCAGAATAGCGCTATTGTCGACAACAGCTACAACTTCATCTTTAGGTTGGGCAACAGCAAAAGTCGTCATCGCTGAAGAAAGACATAGCGCAAGTGCGGTCGCTTTAAAAATTTGTTTTAACTGTTTTGTCTTCATTAACGTTCTGTCCAAGTTTGATTGATATTGTTAAAACCTAGAATACGATTTTCTAGTAATGAGGTTAGCTTGTTGCTCAACCCGCCAAGACCTTTAAGCGTTACTTCAGCCATTACTGCACGTTTCGCTTTCACATCTGGGTCATTGATATCGTCTAGGTCATTGTAGTATGAGCGGCCATAGACAGATACTCCCCAACAGCATGACTCATAGTTTACGCCAAGTAAATATTCACGTGCGACACTATTATCCAGGTCAAATTGCGCATGGCCGACCAGACGCCAGTTATTGGCAATTGGCTGGATAAATGAGCCAACCACCTGATCATAACTTTCCTGGCGGTTTGGAATATCTTTACGATAGAAATAGCCTACGTTATATAGATTGCCCTGATCGCCCGTATAATAAACCTGTACATCACGCTGGGCATTGGAGCCATTCGACATCCAGCTAGAATTTAGGTTGACATGCACGTTTTTGTTTAACTGACTTCTAAGCTGAATAACTGGACCAGTATGGCTTTCACGGTCAAATTTATCTGCTTCACGATCTAATGTGACACGGCGATCTTCAAAGAAGAAACTTTGTCCCACACTGGCGCGTAATCGCTCTAAACCTTCTTCATTAAATAAACTGTAACTAAGACCTAAAGAAGCGAAGTTATTGTCTTCTAAGCGGTCATTACCATAGAAGCGGCGTGCACTAAATAATTGGTCATAATTAATTGAGGCTACGACAGAGTCAAAGTTTGGCTGATTGCGCTGATTTTCATACGGTGAATAAGCGTAAAACAGGCGAGGCGTCAAGGTCTGTAAATAGCGACCATCTTTTTCAAAAATTAAACCGGTGTCCAGCGTAAATTGTGGCACTACGATAGAATGATTTTCACTTGATGAGCTGGTTTGATTATTATTAATACGATCAATAGTATCTTGATCATAGAAAGTATTGATATTGCGTAATGTTGCCTGAGGAATGAAGAATGACCAAGGGGTAAAGTGATTATAGCGTACCGAGAAATCATTATAGATGCGTGTACCACTTGGTTGATAGATGGCTTCATCACCGGTATCAATATTTTCGATATTTCTGATGTCTTTCTGGAAATAAGCTGTATCGTTATTAAATTCGTATTGTAAACCCAGTGGGTTACCGGTCTTATAATTCACCAAAAGCTGCGGCAAACGCGCATAAGGGCGGTCTTCATCCAGAACGGCAGGATCAAGCGTCTGGAAATCTTCAACTTTAAATTGAGCTTTTAAGCCGGGGATACCATTTTTATAATTAACTTCCCAAGCACGGCGCAAGTTCAGGTCTGTTTTTGAATCTGGGTTATTATCCAGATCGGCAAAAAAGTCCTTGTCTGATGCGTAATTATATTCAAGATTTGTTAAGAACTGATCGTTGATTTGCCAGTTATGCAGGAAGTGCAGGTCTTTACGGTCTTTATTGCTATAACTTTCATCAGATGGCAGGTAGCCACCCCAAATCCGGCCTTCACCATAGTTTTCTGTTAGATAACGAAACTCGCCATCCAGCATCGCACCACGGTCACTAATATAACGTGGCGTAATGGTCGCATCATATTGTGGTGCCAAATTGAGATAAACCGGCACACCTAATTCCAGGCCGCCATCATTGGTAAATCCGAAAGTTGGCGTCAGAATCCCAGTGGTACGGCGATCATCGATTGGGAAGTTAAAATAAGGAACAGCGAGTACCGGAACATCTTTCACATAGAGCTTGGTATTACGGGTTTCACCGCGACCGGTTTCCTGATTCAGCTTGATTTGATCTGCCTGAATTTTCCAGGTCGGTTTCTGTTCAGGTGGACAGGTGGAATAGGTGGCATTTTCCAGTTCAAGCGTATCGTCAGAGGTTTTGGCAATCTTTTCAGCACGACCATGCGCATGCTGTTCTTCGGCAATGAAGAAACTGTTGTTTAAGTCACCTTGCTGGGTTTTCAGGTTGTAATTGATATCATCGCTTTGCGAAATCAAGCCACCTTGAGCCAATTGGACTTGACCTTCTGCCTTAGCATAAGTTTGAGTCTGATCAATCGTCACGCGTTCCGCACGAATCTGGCGACCTTCCTGATCAATGACCACATTGCCTTCTAAGTAGGAATCACCGGCCGGATTATAATGACCATAGTCTGCAGTAATGGTTGAAGTTGCCTGTTCAGGGTCAATCGTCGGTGCATCAGGTGCAATAGGAGTGACCCAGGCGCCTTCACAATAGGCTGAACTGAGATATTTACCTTGACGCTGCTGTGCTTCTGGCGAAGATTTATCCACATAATATTGTGAGAAGAATGCTTCACCGGGATAGGTCTCATTAATGCGTTGTTTAAGTTGTTCCGCATTTACATTGGATGAGTCATTTGATGCAGCATAGCTTGAGACCGAGCTACTACATAAAAGGGTTAAGATCGCAGTCGCTAGAGGGTTTATTTTAAAGTGATGCTTCATTTGTCTCATTAACCAATCATGCTTTTATCGCAATTAATTATTGTCGCATCATAGAGAAAAAGTTGATAAGTAGCTACACTTAGCACTTTAAAAACTCAGCCTGTACTAGAATTTATTGCAAATGAATACTAAACGCGAACAATTGATACAATCTTGGATTGCTTCTGTACTCGGTTCAGATCAATTTGAAACACATTTTTTAGCAGGCGATGCAAGTTTTCGTCGTTATGCACGAATCAAACTGAATAATAAAACATTTATGCTCATGGATGCACCACCAGAAAAAGAAGATTGTGTGCCTTTTGTGACGATTGATGAATTTTTTGATGCCCATGGCGTACGTGTTCCACACATCGTGGCCAAAGACCTGGAAAATGGCTTTTTGCTGCTCGAAGATTTTGGTGATGTGCTGTTATCAAATCTGCTAAATGATCAGACAGTTGATGCCTATTATGAGCAAAGTTTTAAACAACTGATTCAGCTGCAGTCCATTCCTGGAGAAGGTCAGTTTCCTGCTTATTCTTATGAGAAGCTTATTTCTGAAATGGAGCTGCTGACTGACTGGATGCTGCCTGCTCTAAAAATTCAGCCAACAGAATCAGAGTCCGCTCTGATCAAGCGCACATTTGCGATACTGGCGAATGCTGCTTTGGCACAACCACAAGTCATTGTGCATCGTGATTTCCATAGCCGTAACCTGATGAAAATCGAAAATGAAACCGAACTGGGTGTGATTGATTTTCAGGATGCAGTAATCGGTGCTGATACCTATGACCTGATTTCGATTACCCGTGATGCCTATGTGCAGTGGAATGCAGATCGGGTGTATCGCTGGTTTAAAGTGTTCTATGACCTGTTACCAGCAGCGGCAAAACAGGACCGTGATTTCGAACAGTTCAAAAAAGATGCGGATATGATGGCCATTCAGCGGCATATCAAGATTTTAGGTATTTTTGTCCGCTTGTTTGAGCGAGATGGTAAATCAGGTTATCTCAAAGACCTGCCACGTGTGATGTGGTATCTATTGGAAGAAACCAAAGATTATCCAGAGTTACAGCCATTTATGCAGTTTATTCATGAAAAAGTCATGCCTGCCTTTGAAGCAAAATATGGTTCATACGAGGTAGCGGCCTAAATGAAAGCGATGATTCTCGCGGCTGGCTTGGGCAACCGCATGCGTCCTTTGACTTTGCATACGCCAAAACCTTTGCTTGAAGTAGGTGGCAAACCATTAATTGTCTGGCATATTGAAAAACTAGCTGCGATGGGCGTGAATGAAATTGTCATCAATACGGCTTGGTTAGGTGAAAAACTGGCTCAGGCTTTGGGTGATGGCTCTCAGTTTGATGTCAAGATTTTGTGGTCACATGAAGGTGAAGGGCTGGAAACAGCCGGTGGCATTATTAATGCTTTACCACTGCTTGGTGATGAGCCTTTCATTCTGGTCAATGGTGATGTTTGGACAACTATGAACTTTGCACCTTTATTGAATGTTGAGCTGGGTGAAAATTTGGCACATCTGGTATTGGTACAAAACCCGGAACAGCATCCAAACGGTGATTTCACGCTTGCAGACGGCAAGGCTTATACCTTTGATCAGCAGATCAGTGGTGAAAATCTGACTTTTAGCGGTGTATCAGTGATTCATCCGAAAATGTTTGCAGGCTTAGAGGCTGGAAAGCGTCCTTTGGCACCATTATTAAAAGCAGCAATGCTGGAAAATAAGATTGCTGCCTCTAAATTGACAGGCATTTGGGTAGATGTAGGAACGCCTGAGCGTTTGAATGCACTGGATTCAATGATCCGTGAAGGGAAGTCTGCTTAAGTGAATATTCACTAAGCACTCCCTACTGTGCCAATATAGAGAAAACGGTATACTTCCACTTAACTTTTTCGAGCGTTGATTGTTTATGCACACGTTTTTTCAAGAACTAAAGCAGGGTAGCCAGGCTTTAGGTTTAGAGCTGTCGGATGAAGCTTTAAATTTATTACTCAAGTACCAAGACGCTTTGGTACTGTGGAATAAAGCATACAATTTGACTGCAATCCGTGATCCTAAAGAAATGCTGGTCAAGCATCTGCTTGACAGTCTGAGTATTTTGAAGGATTTGCCTGCAGGTCGTTTGCTCGACATTGGGACTGGTGGTGGTATGCCGGGCATGATCATTGCTTTATGTCAGCCTGAGCGTGATTGCGTACTACTGGATTCAAATGGTAAAAAAATTCGTTTCCTCAAGCAGTTTATTGCAGACCTAAAATTAAAAAATGTCATTGCAGTACAAACCCGTGTGGAAAATGAAGACAGTATCAATGAGCTGGGTCAGTTTGATGTGATTACCAGTCGTGCATTTGCTTCATTGACAGATTTTGTGAATGCGTCTAAACCGTATATGCATGAGCAGAGTATTATTGCTTCCATGAAAGGTTTGATTCCTGAAGAGGAAGTAGCAGCATTAAAAGATGAATTTAGCTGTCAGATTATTGAACTGAAGGTTCCGCGCTTGGACGAACAACGTCATTTACTTCTATTAAAACGTATTTAAAATTTTTGAAGGATCGGGGTCAACATGGCACAAATTATTGCGATTGCCAACCAGAAAGGTGGTGTCGGTAAAACCACAACCGCAGTAAATTTGGCGGCATCTCTCGCTGTGCTAAAAAAACGCGTTTTGCTTGTGGATATGGATTCTCAAGGTAACGCGACCATGGGGTCGGGGATTCAGAAAAATGACCTGCTGTATTCAGTGACTGATGTATTGCTGGGTGAAGTGCCGATTGAAACTGCGATCACCAAGGCTGAAGTTGGATACAAGGTTTTAGGGGCAAACCGTGACCTGGCTGGTGTGGAGCTGGCGATTGCTGAGCAAAAAGGCCGTGAATTTATTTTGCGTGAAGCTTTGCAGGAAATTGAATCCTCATTCGACTATATCATTGTTGATTGTGCACCAAGCTTAAGCTTGATTACCGTGAATGCACTGGCAGCAGTGGATGGCGTGATTATTCCGATGCAATGCGAATATTATGCTCTCGAAGGCCTGGCTGATCTGACACAAACCATTGACCGCATTCAGCAAGCACTTAATCCAGATCTGCAGATCGTGGGTGTATTGCGTACCATGTATGATGCTCGAAATGCCTTGACCCGTGATGTTTCAGAAGAGTTAGAGCAATATTTTGGTAAAAAACTTTATGACACCGTGATTCCACGTAATATCCGTCTAGCTGAAGCGCCGGCACATGGTCTACCGGTTATTTATTTTGAAAAAAGTTCAAAGGGTGCAGTTGCTTATTTAAATCTGGCAGCTGAAGTATTAAAGAAAAGCAAAGTGAAAAAAGGAAGTAAAGCATGACCGTCAAGAAACGTGGACTCGCCAAAGGTCGTGGTTTAGATGCCTTGCTGGGATCAATTCAAAAAGAAAAATTACAACTCGAAGCACAAGGTCTTGATCATGGTCAGTTGAAACAGATTGATGTCAATCTGCTGAAACGTGGTGAATATCAGCCACGTCGCTATATCAATGAGCAGGATCTGCAGGAACTGGCCGCATCGATTGAGAAGCATGGCATCATGCAGCCAATCGTGATCCGTCCGGTCGATGATGAACGCTATCCATACGAGATTATTGCGGGTGAGCGTCGTTGGCGTGCGGCACAGTTAGCAGGTCTGACTGAAGTTCCTGCGATTGTGCGTGAGCTGAATGATCAGGTCGCAATTGCATTAGCTTTAATCGAAAACATTCAGCGTCAGGACCTGAACCCGATTGATCAGGCGATGGCTTTGCAGCGTTTCCATGACGAGTTTGGTTTAAGCCATCAGGAAATTGCCGATACCGTCGGTAAGGCACGTACTACAGTAAGTAATCTACTGCGTCTGCTAACTCTGGCTGAAGAAGTAAAAGACTTTATGCAGCAGGGCCTGCTGGATATGGGACATGCACGTGCCATCCTGACTTTGAAGGCTAAAGATCAGCTTAAAGTTGCTGAGATGGTCATTGAAAAGAGCCTGTCAGTACGCCAAACCGAACAGTTGGTACGCGACTACAATGCACCGAAAACAGAAAAACCAAAAGCAGCGATTGCGCCGGACATTCAGCAGTTGACTCAACGTCTGTCTGAGCGCTTTAGTGCGGATGTTAAAATTGACTACAACAAGCAAGGGAAAGGCAAACTGGTCATTAGCTATCATTCTTTAGAAGAGCTGGACGGGATTCTTTCGATCCTGGGCGACGAATAATTAATTTAAAATTTGTTTTTATTGGGGAATAAATCAGATGTGGGAATTGGTTAAAGCAGGCGGCTGGTTGATGCTGCCGCTGGTATTGTGTTCGATATTTATGCTAGCGATCTCGGTCGAGCGCTTCATTCGTTTAAAAAAGAGTCTGGTACTGCCCAACTCACTTCTGATGGGTCCTGCACAAAATGCAGAACAAGCTATGCAAAAGCTGCAACAAAGTTCAGCTTTGAAAAACAGTACTTTGGGTCGTGTATTTACAGCTGGTTTTGAAGCGCGTCACCAGTCTGAGCAATATGCTCGTGCCCAGATGGAAGTGGTAGCTTCACAGGAAATTGGCTATCTGGAAAAGAATATTAATTTTCTGGGTACTTTGAGTGCAGTAGCGCCTCTACTCGGTTTGCTGGGTACAGTGATTGGGATTATTGAATCATTCTTAATGATTGATGTCGGAACTAATAGTGACCCAGTTTTAATGATGCCCGGTATTTCCAAAGCACTGATCACGACAGCAGCGGGTATGCTGATTGCTATTCCTGCTTTATTTGCACATCGTTATTTCCAGCGTCTGGTTCAGGAATATGTGGCGGAACTGGAACAGCAAGCAACGTTATTTCATGCCAACCTGTTCTATTTAAATGCTTCAGATGATGTAGAAGAACGCATCAAGAAAGCAAGCTAGGAGCAGGGGCATGAAATTTAAACGTAACCAGGTGGAAGATGTACATATCAATCTGACGCCCATGATTGATTGCCTGTTATTTATTTTGGTTTTTCTGCTGCTTTCAACCACGTTTAACCAGATGAGCCGGATGAACCTGACGCTTCCAGATGCGCAAGGTGTACCGCCCAAGAATTTTGACCAGAAAATTGAAGTGATTGTGGATGCCAATGGTCACTATGCCGTAAATGGTCAGTCTATTGCCAGTAAGGACGCAGCAGATTTAAATACGGCAATTAAACAGATTTCGAATGAACGTCGTGATTTAATGTTTGTCATTGCCGCTGATGCAAAAGCGACACATCAGGATGTTATTCGTGTCATGGACGTTGCAGGGCAACTTGGCTTTGTCAATGTCAACATCAGTACGAAAGTACCAACTCGAGGTTATTAGTGAAGCACGATTTTAAGGTCTATCTTCGCCTTTTAAGCTATTTAAAACCATTTTGGGGCACAGCCTTAATTGTCCTGCTTGGTTTCTCTATGAATGCGGCGACAGAAGTTTCTGTGGCCAAATTACTGGAATATATCATTGAGGCGATTCAAAACAAAGACCAGGGTTTCACCTTACTTTTCCCATTCTTAGTGGTAGTACTGATGTTCTTCCGGGGACTAGGCCTATTCCTCGGTGGATATTATACGGCGGTCATCTCTCGTAATCTGGTATTTAATATTCGTCAGGAAGTCTTTGCCAAAATATTGCGTTTGCCTGCGCAATATTTTCTGGACAATACCAGCGGTCATATTACGGCCAAAATTATGTATAACGTTGAGCAGCTCACCGCAGCCTCAACTGAAGCACTTAGAACGATCATTCAGCAAGGTCTGATCACAATTGCCTTATTGGGATATCTTTTATATACCAACTGGCGTTTAACCATGTGTATTCTGATCTTTGGACCCGTGATTGGTTTTGTGATCAGTAAAGCTTCAAAACGGATGCGCAAGCTATCACAACAGGTTCAGGACACTATGGGTGATGTGAACCATGTGGTTCAGGAAACGGTAAATGCCAATCTGATTGTCAAAGGTTTTGGTGGTCAGATTTATGAGCAGGAACGCTTTAAACAGAATTCTTTGGAAAATCTACGCCGTGGCTTGAAAATGGTGGCAGTACAGCAGCTGAACAGTCCAGTGGTACAGCTGATCATGTCAGTTTCACTCAGTATCGTGATGTATATTGCGTTGCGCCCACAAATTTTGGGAGATACGACTGCGGGTGAATTTGTTGCTTATATTACAGCTGCAGGTATGTTGGCGCGACCAATCAAAACATTAACTGATGTGAATGAAAAAATTCAGCGTGGTATGGCGGCCGCACATTCTGTGTTTGAATTGCTAGATATGCCTGAAGAGCATAATACCGGCAAACTCAATGATGCCTTAAAAGGCAACATTCAATTTAAAGATGTCAATCTGGTTTATGGCGATGGTCACCATGCGATTCATGACTTTAACCTAGAAGTGAAAGCGGGCGAGACTGTAGCATTGGTTGGGCGTTCAGGAGCAGGCAAAACCTCTCTAGTGAACCTGTTGGTACGTTATCAGGAAGCTACATCCGGGCAAATTTTGCTGGATCAAAAACCGATTACTGATTATGAGTTGACTGCTTTACGTACCCAGATCGCGATGGTAAACCAGCAGGTAGTGCTGTTTAACCGTACTGTTCGTGAAAATATTGCTTATGGCCAGCTAGAAAATGCGAGTGATGAAGAAATCATTGCAGCAGCAAAAGCCGCCTATGCACATGATTTCATTATGGCCTTGCCACAAGGTTATGATACGCCACTAGGTGCTCAAGGTCTGAATCTGTCAGGTGGTCAGCGTCAGCGTATTGCGATCGCCCGTGCTATTCTGAAAAATGCACCGATTCTGATTCTGGATGAAGCGACCAGTGCGCTGGATAATGAATCTGAATACTTTATTCAGCGTGCCTTTGATCAGGCGATGCGAGATCGGACTACGATTGTGATTGCCCACCGTCTATCAACAATTGAAAATGCCGACCGCATTGTAGTGATGGATCAAGGTCGTATTATAGAGCAGGGTAATCATGCTGAGCTGATTGCACGTCAAGGTGCTTATTATCAGCTGCACCAACGTAATTTCGAGGAACATTAAGTCATGGCTTTGGCACAGATCATTCAGGATGCTTGGAATACACAGGCAAAGTGGCTGGTTGTGCTGCGTCCTTTGTCCTGGCTTTACCGCTTGGGTTTTGTCAGTAACCACTGGCTTTACCGTAAAGGGATTAAAAAAAGCTATACCGCACCTATTCCAGTAATGGTGATTGGAAATATTACCGTAGGTGGGAGTGGTAAAACACCTTTACTGATTCATCTGGTGGATTACCTCACTGAAAAAGGCCTACGGATTGGTGTAATCAGTCGAGGTTATGGTGGTAAAGGTCCTTTTCCTGCTTATGTAGATTTAAATACCTTGCCTGAAGTGGTAGGTGATGAACCAGCCTTAATTGTCCAAGCGACTGGTGTGCCGATGGCTGTAGGGCCAAATCGTCAAAAGAGCATTGAGCTTCTGCTAGAAAAGCATGCACTGGATTTAATTATTTGTGATGACGGTTTGCAGCACTGGGCTTTAAATCGTCAGATTGAATGGATTGTGCTGGATAATAACCGAGGCTTGGGCAACCAGAAACTTTTACCAGAAGGTTATCTGCGTGAACCCGTTACCCGGTTGGAAAAAGGTACCGTGATTGAACATGCAGCAAATCCAGTTTCGCCTTTGCATATGCATCTTGCAGCCTCTCAGCCGTATTTATTAAATCAGGATGTTATCAAAAGCTTTGATCCAACTGCGGCTTTCTATGCAGTAGTCGGCATCGGTTTTCCACAGCGTTTTTATCAAACACTAGAACATCTGGGGCTGCAGCAATTTCAGTGTCATGAATTTCCAGATCATCATGATTATGAAATTGAAGATCTGCAATTCGATGACAATAGTCCGATCATTACTACTGAAAAAGATGCAGTTAAAATTATGGCATTACTCAAACAGTATCCAGATTATCAGCGGGATATCTGGGTGGTGCCGGTCGATGCAGTCTTGTCACCTGCCTGTTATACAATATTGCAGCAGCAATTAGAGCAACAGGGTATTTCTATTTCCTAAGGTTTATTTACGATGAAACATATAGTTATTCCTGCACGCTTCTCCAGTTCACGTTTGCCGGGTAAACCTTTGCTGGAAATCCATGGTCGTCCGATGATTCTGCGTGTCGTGGATCAGGCCAAAAAAGTACAGGGCTTTGATGACCTGTGTGTGGCAACAGATGATGAACGTATTGCCGAAGTTTGCCGTGCTGAAGGTGTTGATGTGGTCCTGACTTCAGCAGATCATCCATCAGGTACCGATCGTCTAAGCGAGGTAGCTCGAATCAAGGGCTGGGCGAGTGATGACATTATTGTGAATGTACAGGGTGATGAACCTTTATTGCCAGCTCAGTTAGTTAAACAGGTCGCGCAACTCTTAGAAGATCAACCGGCTTGCTCAATGTCGACTCTGTGTGAGCCAATTCATCATTTAGAGGAATTCAAGCGTGACAGTATCGTTAAGGTTGTGATGTCTAAGCACAATCAGGCACTGTATTTTAGTCGTGCTACGATTCCTTATGACCGTGATGATGCCAAGCTGGCTGAACAGAAACTGCATGATCAGGCTTATCGCCATTTGGGCTTATATGCTTACCGCGTGAAACTGCTACAGGAATATGTAACCTGGGAAATGGGTGTGCTGGAAAAACTGGAATCTTTAGAACAGTTACGTGTACTGGAAAATGGTCACCGTATTGCCATTGCTGTGGCAGAAGCCAATTTACCGCCAGGTGTCGATACGCAGGAAGATCTGGATCGCTTGAACCAGATGGATCCATCTTCTTTTGCTTAATTTGAGAATTCTCCATGCCGCTTGATGTCAATGCACAGATTTATCCATGGCAGCAACAGGTTTGGGATACGCTAACCGGGCGTTTTCCTAAGCTTGGGCATGGTTTATTGTTCTATGGAAAAAAAGGCTGTGGTAAAGAAGCCTTTGCCCAGCAGTTTCTGGCCTGGGTTTTATGCTTGAACCGTCAGCCTGATGGGCCATGCGGTGAGTGTGGTAGCTGTCAGTGGCTGAAAGCGGATACCCATCCGAATTACGTCTATATCAGCACGGATGAAGATAATAAAAAACAGAATGCCAAAATTAAAATTGAAAAAATCCGTGATCTTCTGCCTTTTGTACAGCAGACCGTCGATGGCTGGCGTGTCATTGTCATTGAACCCGCTGAAGCATTAAATATTGCTTCTTCTAATGCCTTGCTGAAAACTCTGGAAGAACCGGGTGAAAATATTGTCATTATTCTGCTTGCGGATCATTATCTGAAATTGCCTGCAACTATTCGCAGCCGTTTACAGCATTTTGCTTTAGACCGGATTTCATCAGCGCAATTTAGTGAATATGTAGAGGCGCAGTTACCTGAAGCAGGTTCGAGCCAGCAGCAGCTATTAATGAATTTATCCAATCAGATGCCTTTGCAAGCGATTGAGGTTGCACAAAGTTCCTGGTTGCCATTACGTCAGGAATTCATGGAAGACTGGAAAAAACTGGTCATTCAAAAAAATATGCCAATGGTAATTGCGACCAAATGGAATAAAAGCCTGAGTTTTGGTGAATTTGGTCAAATGTTTGAATACTTGTTGTCCGATTTAATTTGTGTCAAGCTAAATCAGGCCGTAAAAAACATTGATCTGGACTTTAATGTATTGGCCGAACAATATTCATTGGAAATACTTTTTAAAATTTATGAGGATTTTCAGCGAGCCAAACAATATCTTGAGCAGAACGTACAAAGTAATCTTGTGCTCGATGAATTGTGTATCAAGCTGATGAATCTTTAGCTTAAGGGGAAAACAAGATGCAACCACGTATGGGCGGTATTATTCAGGCTAATATTCCGGATATTGAAACACTATTTGCCAGTTATATGCCATATGTTGTAGGTGGTGGACTTTTTATTCCTTCCAAGCAGCCAGTAAAATTAGGTGAAGAAGTTTTTGTTTTGACGACTTTACCTGAACAGACGCAGAAAATTCCATTAACCGGAAAAGTAATCTGGATATCTCAAAAGCAGAATGGCATCAAGCCACAAGGTTTTGGGATTCAGCTCACCGGTGAAAAAGGCGTTTTCTTCAAAAATGAAGCAGATCGTCTGGTTGCGGGTCTTAAATCTGATGGACGTAAAAGTTACACTATGTAGTTAATTTACCTTTGGTAGGAACTCATTGTGTTTGTAGATACTCATTGCCATTTAACGCTGCTCGATTTAACACCTTATAACGGTGATCTGGATCAGGCGCTCGCTCAGGCCCGTGAAGCAGGCGTATCCAAGTTTATGAGTATCTCGGTGGATCTGGATGATCATATCGAGTTGGCTAAAATCGCGGCCCGTCATCCTGATGTCGGTTATACCGTTGGTGTACATCCTTGCGAAGATGCGGCGACAATGGCGCGTGCGACCACTGAATATCTGGTTGAACTGGCACAGCCAAAAAAAGTCTGGGCGCTGGGTGAAACGGGGCTCGATTATTATCACAGCACCGATTTTATTGCCGAGCAAAAAGACTGTTTTGCCCGTCATATCCATGCCTCACAAATTGTGAAAAAACCTGTCGTCGTGCATACCCGTTCTGCCAAGCACGATACTGTTGATATTATCCGTGCAGAAAAATCTACCCATGGCATTTTGCACTGTTTTACCGAAGATTGGGAAACCGCTAAAGCTGTTTTAGACTGCGGTTACTATGTGTCTTTCTCCGGTATTGTTTCTTTTAAAAATGCCCAGGATTTGCGTGACGTGGCCAAACAGGTTCCACTTGATCGGGTTTTAATCGAAACGGATAGTCCTTACCTTGCTCCAATGCCATATCGTGGCAAATCTAATGAACCAAAATACGTTCCTTATGTAGCCAAAGCGCTTTGCGATGTATATGATAAGTCGCTAGAAGAAATGGCTTATATCACAAAGCAGAACTTTGAGAATCTTCTGAATTCAAAGTAAGTAAAGTTAGATAAGAGTACAAGAGAGTTATAGGGTGAAGATGGATCGTCAGGCTCAGTTTCGAGCAAGAGAAACCTTGATTTTTCAAGTTGCAGAACAGTTACTGCTAGAAAATGGTGAAGCAGGGATGACCCTGGATGCACTGGCAGCAGAACTGGATCTGGCCAAAGGCACTCTTTATAAGCATTTCCAGAGTAAAGATGAATTGTACATATTGCTGATTATCCGTAATGAGCGCATGTTGCTGGAAATGATCCAGGATAGTGATAAGGCTTTTCCTGAACATCTGGCATTCTTTATGTTGCATCATCTGCATCACCCTGAACGTACTGTCCTTTTTCATCAGATTGAAGAACGTCTTTCTACAACAGGTGTTGGAATTCAGCACCTGTTTAGCGAACTTTATCAGGTGCGCAAACAGCGCTTACGTTTGATTATCCGTATGACTGAAAGCTATTTGGCTTCAATCAATAGCAGCATGTCGGTGCGTGATTATCTGGCCTCAATTTGGTCGATGACCCATGGTGCAGCTGCGATTCTGAACTCCAGTTTTTATCAGCGCTATCTCGGTTCACGCGATACCTTGCGCGTTGCCCTTATTGATCAAGCTTTAGCTTTACCGAAACAGGTCCATCCTGCCGAGCAGTTCGCCTAAGAGTTGCCTATGATCAGATCACATCACGCCTCCATTCGTGGATTCACTCTAATCGAAGTGATGGTGGTGATTGTGATTATGAGTATTATGGCATCACTAGTTGTATTGAATATTGGTGGAGTAGATCAGCGCAAGGCAATGCAGGCACGAGAAGTCCTGTTACTGGATTTGCAAAGAATCTTGCGGGAAGCTAATGATCAATCCCGTATTCTTGCGCTTGATGTTCAGGCTGCCACTGATGTTTCACCATTTCGCTACGGGATCGTGGAATATCGTTCACCTAATCAGGCAGAATCGACTTTAAATCAGCAGAAATGGCAAAATTATGTGGAGTTTAATCTGCGCAGTTTACCGGAGCAGGTCTCTTTCCGGATTCAGTCTTTAGAGCAGCGTTATAATAATGCCCAAAATCGGGATCTTACTGAAGCCAATGCACCCAAGCTGATCTGGTTAGGCAATGGTGAAGTTAAACCGGTCAGAATCCAGTTCTATCTGGAAGATCGTGAAGTAGGCAATCCGATTGAAATTGATCACTTGGGTAAAGTCTATGAAAGCTAGGGTTTTCAAGCAGAGTGCCGGAGCTGATGTAATCAAGCTATTTAAGTCAAATGCTGATCGTGCGCAATCCGAGTATAGCTCTTCGTCTTGCGCAGCGGTGAAACAGCGTTTCACTCATCGCGGCTCCTCAAGCACAGCTTTCGGACTTTTTTGCGCGACAATGCCGCTCAGGTCGAGGATTACTCGACTTAATCGTGCCTCAGGATTTACCTTGCTGGAAGTGATGGTCGCGCTGGCGATCTTTGCCACAGCAGCCATGACCCTGACTAAAGTTGCTATGCAATATACCCAATCGACTTCGAATGCCATTTTGAGAACCCAAGCCCAGTTTGTTGCCTTGAATGAAGCAGCACTAATGGAAATCAATCAGCAGTGGCTTACTGGTACAGAATCTAAACAACTCACTCAACAGGGCGAAACCTGGCAAATCGATAAGCGCAGTGAGCCTACCGTAAGTCCTAATGTACAACGCATTGAATTACAGGTGAGTCTGGTCAACACTGAAACCGGTCAGGCAGAAAATGGAATTAGCAGCTTGATGTTCTTTAATCACCGGATGAATGAAGCGCCATGAAGTCTAAGGGATTTACGCTGGTCGAACTACTGGTTGCTATTGCTATTTTCGCCTTACTCTCTGCTCTAGGCTGGAAAGTATTTGATTATATTGTACAAACCAAAGACCGTAATGCAGTGCATGAACAGCGCTTAAGTCAGTTGCAAGATACTTATCAGCAGATCTTGCGTGATACGGTGCAGGCGGTGCCTTTAACGGCCAATATTAATGGTGATATTCAGCCGGCACTGGTTTTGCAAAACGGACGTTTTAACTTTAGTAAGACTGGAGTCACCGATCCTCTGGAAGAGGGGATTTCTCCAGATGAACGGGTTGAATATCAGTACCGGGCAGATGAACAAAAACTCTATCGCCTGAAATACCGGAATTTAAACCAGACCGGGCGTGATCAACCTGAATCCAGTGTGTTGTTGTCCGAGGTTGAGCAGTTTCAGATCGTAGTACTTAATCCAAATGAAATGACCCAATGGCCAGACTCATCTTTTGATTTAAATCAGATTGAGCAAAAACAGCGTTTACCCAAAGGCATTAAAATTAACTTAATGGTTAATGGGGTTAGTTATGAGTGGATTTTTAGTTTATTGAATACAGATTTCCTGCTTGAAACCCAAAAGTTAACCTGACAAAGAATAATAAAATGCAGATGAACAAAGCAATGATGATCAAACAGCAGAAGGGGATTGCTCTGATTACCATTCTAGTGATGGTGGCTCTTGCAACGATTTTGGCTGCGACTATTGCTAAACGTCAGGCCGCAACTGCTGAAAGTACCGCTTATTTAATGCGACAAAACCAGTCTTTGATGTATGCCAAAAGTGCTGAAGCGTTTTTTTCTGAATTGCTGGTCGATGACGCAGAGAATGCAGCAGAAGTTGATCATTTAAATGAAACCTGGGCGCAGCCGATGCCGGCTTTTCCGGTTGAAGATGGTTATGTCTCGGGAATACTGCAAGATGAGTCGGGTAAGTTTAATTTAAATAGCCTGATTACAGCAGAAGGCACGGTGAATGAAAATGCTAAAGCCTGGTTTGAGCTGATATTAAAACGTGCTGGATTGCCAGAGCAGTTGAGTGAAGCCGTGATCGACTGGCAGGATGAAGATGAAATGCCAAGTGGACCAATGGGCGCAGAATCCAATTATTATCAGGGCTTGCCGAATGGTTCTCTACCTCCGAATGCCAAATTTCATAGCGTTGAAGAGCTGAAACTGGTACGAGGCTTTGAAGAAAACAAGTACAAACTAATTGCACCTTATCTAAGTACTGCGCCTGTAGCAGATACTACGGTCAATATTAATACCGCATCTGCATTTCTTTTGGCGAGCATGGATGAAAAGCTGGATGTGAATGCCGTGCAGCAATTGCTGGATCGCCGTCAGGCAAATCTGGAATATTTTTCCAATGTGGCTGATCTTTGGACACTAGAACCCTTTGCTCAGGTGGATGCAGCCAAACACAACCTGTTTAATAACCTGCTTGGGGTGCAATCCAATCACTTTAAAGCACGTATCGAAGTGATGCTGAGTGAGCGTAAACGTCAGTTTAGTAGTGATCTGGTGCGGCAGGACAAGAAGGTTTATGTTGCCTATCGAAGCATGGCACCTTTTTAAAATTCCACCATTTTTAAATAATCTCATTTTTTGGAATTTAATCTGTTTTCGCTTCAATCCCTTTTGCCTATCATGACGAACTGCAAAATTAATCCTCATCGGTTTACTTTTGCTTTATAATTGAAATTAATTCACCTATTTTTTGACGACATTACGGCATATGTTAATTCGTAAGTTATTTAAGTTTGAAAATGCTCATATTGTGCGTAACTGCACCTCGGATCGCTGTAAACGTTCGATTCATGGTCACAGTTATAAAGTTGAGTTATTGCTGAAAGCGTCGAAGTTGGATCATGGCCAGATGGTATATGATTTTGGTCTGCTCAAAGGGGTGATTAAGGATTTTTTTGATTCTTTTGACCATGCGATCTGCTTTTGGCAAAAAGATGATCCTGAATATATTCAGGCATGCAAGAATTTTAGTGCACGCTGGGTATCTTTGCCGGTTTCGCCATCTGCAGAACAATTTTCACGTATTTTCTTCTTCTTGGCTCAGCAGGTACTGGTATCTACTGTCACCCAGAATGGTGAAGGGGATGTTGAAGTTTACTCTGTGATTGTCCATGAAACTGATACCGGCTATGCGCAAAGCTTTCTGGAAGATATCCAGAATGAACAAATGGGTCCACTTAGCCTGGAACAGATTGAATTCTCGGAGCAGGTGCGGGCAGAATGGACAGATCCAGAGATGTTTGCGAAACTGAAACAGGGTCTTCCATTTCATAATCCGGCTGTGGATCTGCAAGTCCAGCCTTAAAAATTCGAATATAAACGCAGACTGACATAGATTTAGGATTGAAGCATGTCTTTAAATGAACAGCAAATTGCGAAACTGAATAAAGTTCAGTTAGATGACAGCTGGAAATATGGACTCAGTGAGTTTTTATTGAGTCCAAAAATGGATGCGTTAAAAACGTTTTTAATTGAAGAAAAAAAAGCAGACAAGGTGATTTATCCACCGAATCACCTGATTTTTAATGCTTTGAATACGACGCCATTAGACCGGGTTAAAGTGGTGATTATTGGTCAGGATCCTTATCATGGTCCGAATCAGGCGCATGGTTTAAGCTTCTCGGTGCAAAAAGGGGTTGCATTACCTCCATCTTTACGTAATATTTTTCATGAGTTACATAATGATTTAGGCGTAAAAATCCCTAAACATGGTGATTTAACTCATTGGGCGGAACAGGGTGTACTTCTGCTCAACGCTGTACTGACCGTAGAGGCAGCACAGCCAACTTCACATCAGAAACGTGGTTGGGAAGAATTCACAGATCACGTCATTGATGTATTGAATGAACAACGTGAACATATCGTTTTTATTCTTTGGGGCGCATACGCACAGCGTAAAGGACAGCGCATTGATCAAAATAAACACCTGGTCTTAAAGGCAGCACATCCTTCGCCTTTGTCAGCAAACCGGGGTGGTTTTTTTGGTTGTAAAGTTTTTTCGAAAACGAATAATTATCTCAAACAACATGGCATTGAGCCTATAGATTGGCAGCTGGACGCATGACTTATTCTCCTGTAACTAAACCTTACCATCCGGACCTGATTGTTGAACAAGCCAACAATGGCTGGCGCATTGTACGCCTGAATCGTCCAAAATCATTACACGCTTTAGATGAATCTCTGGTTTCTGCACTGCTGGAAGTTTTTCAGGACTTTCATACAGATGACAGCGTAAAAGCGATCTGGTTAGATTCAACTACGCCTAAAGCATTTTGTGCTGGTGGCGATGTGCGTAAGCTGCGTCAGTTGGTAATTAATGATGAAGTGGCAACGGCCAATAAGTTTTTTGAACAGGAATATGCGCTAGATTTATTGCTGCATAACTATGCCAAGCCGGTATTGGTCTGGGGGGAAGGTTATGTCATGGGTGGCGGTTTAGGCCTGTTTATGGCGGCTCCATTCCGTTTGGTGACGCCGTATTCGCGTCTGGCGATGCCTGAGATTAATATCGGTTTATATCCAGATGTGGGTGCAACCCGATTTCTGGCAGACCGTGGAGCGATTGGACTATTTACTGGTTTAACGGGTTCCATCATGACTGCTGCCGGTGCTTACGGCATTGGCTGGGCAACCCATATCTGTGATGCACAGCGTGCTTCAGTTTTGGATAAAGTCATAAATATAGACTGGGAACATTATCCAGCTGGCGATTTCCGCGCGATTGATGACACCTTGAATAGTATGCATCGTCCGGTAGGCCCGGGTCCTCTGCAAAACTCACTAGATGTAATCCATAGTGTATGTCGTGGCGTAAACTTCGAGCACGATTATGAATCGATTATTGGTTTAAGTGATGCGCGCAGTGACTGGTTGCGTCAGGCCAGTGAAAACCTGCAAAAAGGTTCTCCTGCAACCGCAGCTTTAAGCTGGTTATTATGGCAATGGGGTAAACAGGTTCATTCCTGGAATGAAATTTTTGAACTGGAAACCCAGATTTCAGACTGGAAAATCCGTCATCCTGATTTTGTGGAAGGCGTACGTGCACGTCTGGTTGATAAAGATCTGTCTCCAGAATGGCAAAAAGGCAGTGAGTTAAGCCTGAAAGGCATTCTGTCTCAGAATCCACCGATAACCACTATTGAAAGCTGGAATGAGCTACTCAAACACTATGGTGTGATTTAAGTCTGAATGTCCGAAACACAATTTACCGATGAATATTGGATGCAGCTTGCTTATGAGCAGGCTGCACTTGCTGCTGAGCAGGGTGAAATTCCTGTGGGTGCCGTGATTGTCAGCCAAAATCAGGTCATTGGCCGTGGCTACAATGCGCCTATTTCTTTAAATGATCCGACTGCCCATGCTGAAATCGTAGCATTACGTGAAGCTTGTCAGAACCTGAAAAACTACCGCCTGCCTGAAGATGCTGTCCTCTATGTAACTCTGGAACCGTGCACCATGTGTGTAGGTGCATTGGTGCATTCGCGTATTTCACGGGTCGTTTTTGGTACAAATGAGCCCAAAGCAGGTTCTTTGGTGAGTGCACGCAAGCTTTTTGAGACTGGCTACTATAATCATGTATTTCTATTTGACTCGGGCTGTATGCAGCAGCAGTGTGCTGAGCAGTTGAGTGCATTTTTCAAGTTGCGTCGTGAACAAAAACGCCAGCTGAAATTGCAAGAAAAATTACTGAATGCTCATAAATAAATCGAATCTAATTCGTTAAACTTTGCTCACTTTAAAATCATTTATTTTCAGGAAAAAGAAAAATGAAAAATGCGATTCAGGTAAAAAAAGAATTCCCAGCAGCGATTGATAAGGTTTTTGAATTGCTGTCTAAACACGATGCTTATAACGTGGCTTTTGCACCAATGCAGGTGGAACGGATTAAGGATTCGGCAGACCCTGAGCGCCCAGATGGTGTGGGTTCTGTGCGTAGCATGGGTTTAGGTCCAGTCAAGCCGCTAAAAGAGCAAATTACCTTGCTAGAGCCGAACTCCCGTATTGAATACAAGATCGTAAAGAATCCTTTGATTAAACATCATTTGGGTATTATTGAGTTTGAAGCATTGGACGATAACAAAAGTCTGGTGACTTATACGATAGAATTGCAGGCACGTCTTCCATTTGTCAGTAAATTAATTCTTGCACAGCTCAAGACAGGGATTAAACTAGGCCTCGCAAAACTTGCAAAATCTGTATAAATAACGGGAAAGTAATGACAGTTCAAATTATTACCATTGATGGTCCAAGTGGATCTGGCAAAGGCACACTGGCTGCAAAACTTGCAGCACATTACCAGTTTCATTTACTGGATTCAGGGGCTTTGTATCGTTTATTAGGACTGTCATTGCATCACCATAATTTACTCGATGAACTGGATACTAAACTGGCTGAATGCGTACAAATTGCAACAAATTTGGACATCCGATTTGTCAGTACTGAATCAGGTGTTCAAGTATGGCTGAATGGTGAAGATGTCTCCCAAACTATCCGTACTGAACGTGTCGGTGAGTATGCTTCAAAAGTTGCTGCAATTCCTGAACTTAGAACCGCTTTGGTGGCCCGGCAGCATGCTTTTGCTCAAGCCCCTGGTCTGGTGGCAGATGGCCGCGATATGGCGACCAGTATCTTCCCAGAGGCACAAGCCAAGATTTATTTGACAGCTTCGGCTGAATCCCGCGCGCAAAGACGTGTAAAGCAGTTGCAGGGTATGGGGCTGGATGTTAAAATAAACGACATTTTAGCTAATATCGAAGCACGGGATAAACGAGATATGGAACGCACTGTCGCTCCGCTCAAACCTGCTGCTGATGCGTACATTATCGATAGTTCAGATTTGAATATCGATGAAGTATTCAAGCTGATGACTACGTATGTGGATCAGCAATTAGCTCAATAACCCTATTATTTCAGCAGACGCATAGCTTGATCAGTTTTATATGGACTATGTAGATGCTTAATTAAACCGGCCTTGTCTGATCCAAGACCGCTGACTTTATCGGATATATCATGACCGAATCTTTTGCAGCCCTCTTTGAAGAAAGCGAATTAAACCTCAACGTTGAAAAGGGTGCAGTCATCCAAGGCGTTGTAGTAAGCATCGACTCTGATTGGGTAACTGTTGACACTGGCCTTAAATCTGAAGGCGTTGTTGACCGTGCTGAGTTCTTAAATGAACAGCGCGAACTTGAAGTTCAAGTTGGCGACACTGTAGACGTAGTTGTTGAAGCACTTGACAACGGTATGGGTCAAACAGTTCTTTCTCGCGAAAAAGCTAAACGCGCTGAGACTTGGACTAAACTTGAAAAAATCTTTGAAGACGGCGAAATCGTTACTGGTGTTATCTCTGGTAAAGTTAAAGGCGGTTTCACTGTTGACATCGGTCCAGTTCGTGCGTTCCTTCCAGGTTCTTTAGTTGATACTCGTCCTATCCGTGATACTACTCACTTGGAAGGTAAAGAGTTAGAATTCAAAGTAATCAAACTTGACGCTAAACGTAACAACGTTGTTGTTTCACGTCGTGCTGTTATGGAAGCTGAATCTTCAGCTGACCGTGAAGCGCTTCTTGCTCAGCTTGAAGAAGGTCAAACAGTTACTGGTACTATTAAAAACCTTACTGACTACGGTGCATTCGTTGACCTTGGCGGTATCGACGGTCTTCTTCACATCACTGATATGGCTTGGAAACGTATCAAGCACCCATCAGAAGTTGTTGAAGTGGGTCAAGAAGTTACTGTTAAAGTACTTAAATTCGACCGCGAACGTAACCGCGTATCTTTAGGCCTTAAACAATTAGGCGAAGATCCATGGTTAGCGATCATGAGCCGTTACCCTAAAGGTTCTATCGTTAAAGCTCGCGTAACTAACCTTACTGACTACGGCTGTTTCGCAGAAATCGCTGAAGGTGTTGAAGGCTTAGTACACGTTTCAGAAATGGACCACACTAACAAAAACATCCACCCATCTAAAGTAGTTCAGATCGGTGACGAAGTTGATGTTATGGTTCTTGAAGTAGACGAAGAGCGTCGTCGTATTTCTCTTGGTATTAAACAAACTCGTGCTAACCCATGGGAAGAGTTTGCTAAGAACCACGACAAAGGTGAAAAAGTTTCAGGTACTATCAAGTCAATCACTGACTTCGGTATCTTCATCGGTTTACCAGGCGGTATCGATGGTCTAGTTCACTTGTCTGACATCTCTTGGAACGAACAAGGCGAAGAAGCGATCCGTCGTTACAAGAAAGGTGACACTGTTGAAGCAGTTATCCTGTCTGTAGATGCTGAAGGCAACCGTATCAGCCTTGGTATCAAACAATTGAACAGCGATCCGTTCAACGATTTCTTAGCTGCTAACGAACGCGGTGCGCTTGTTAAAGGTACTGTAACTGCAGTTGACGCTAAAGGCGCTACTGTTAAGTTAGCTGATGAAGTTGAAGCAACTCTTAAAGCATCTGAAATCAACCGCGACCGCGTTGAAGATGCGACTAAATTCCTTGAAGTTGGTCAAGAAGTTGAAGCTAAGATCATCAATGTAGATCGTAAATCTCGCTCTATCAACTTGTCTATCAAAGCGAAAGACGAAGCTGAAGAGAAAGAAGCTGTTGCTAACCTGAAAACAGCTGCTGCTGGTCAAGACAATGGTCCTAAAACTATTGGTGACTTGATCAAAGCGCAAATGAATCACTAAGAGTAGATGGTGAATTGTATTGTTAATGTAAGTTAAGTAATACTTTTTACACAAATACTGTAAACGGTAGCGTAGTATTTAATTATTGCGCTACCGTTTTGTATTTAAACAGGTTATTATCGGAAAATAGATCCCGAGTAGCTTGATAATTAAAGAGGTCGCAGATGACTACTGAAGCACTTAATAAGTCTGACTTAATAGAGCGCATCGCGCTAAAGAATCCGCATTTGGCTGAACCTTTAGTGGAAGAAGCAGTTAAAATTATGATTGATCAAATGATTGAAGCTTTATCATCTGATAACCGTATTGAGATTCGCGGGTTTGGCAGCTTTGCATTGCATCATCGTGAGCCTCGCGTGGGTCGTAATCCTAAAACAGGTAAATCTGTTGAAGTTGCAGCAAAAGCTGTTCCACACTTTAAGCCAGGTAAAGCACTTCGTGATGCAGTAAACGAATCTGCAAACAAATAAACAAGATATTTACGGGGTGTTCATGCGTTACGTTCTGGTCATTCTTTTATTGCTCGTCTTTGGCTATTCATTAGCTTTGGTGTTGCAAAACGGGACTGAGGTCTCAGTGGACTTGTTATTTACTCAAGTTCCTGCAATGCGCTTAGGGTTATTGCTCCTTTTGACTCTTTCCTTAGGAATAGTGGTTGGCTTGTTACTCGGTGTGCAGGTTTTCCGTGTTTTTCAGAGTAATTGGGAAATTAAACGACTACGTAAAGATATTGAACATCTACGTAAGGAACAGTTGAATACTGCCAAGATGATGGCAGCAGAAGCGGCAGCTCATACACGACATGAGAAAACAGTATTAGATATTAATTCTAATGACAGGCCATCGGCACCGCTTTAGACAAAAATGAGAAGTCGAAGTAATCTACTGATTTTTTTACTTCGCCTGTTTTGATTAAACGCCTTTTAGCTTAGCTTCTAAGGCGTTTTTTATTGCTAAATTATATTTAGAAGAAATATATAAAAATTATATAAATAAATGACTTAATTTGAATCAAAAAATCATTTTTGCGAAAATATTCTTGGTTGTTATAGGGCTAGTCCGTATAATGGTTTAATTTTGTCAATTTGAAGGGTCTTCTCATGAGTATCATCGTTGCACTGGATGCTAAAAGTCAATTTGATGCCTTAACGATTGCAGAGCAGCTCGATCCCGCCTTATGTCGAGTAAAGGTGGGCAAAGAGTTATTTACTCATGAAGGTCCTATCATTGTAAAAGCACTTCAAGACAAAGGTTTTGACGTGTTTTTAGATCTGAAGTTCCATGATATTCCGAATACCACTGCACAAGCGGTATGTGCTGCGGCAGACTTGGGCGTGTGGATGGTCAATGTCCACGCTTCAGGTGGTCGTAAAATGATGGAGACCTGTGTTGAGCGTTTAAAAGCAGGTAACTATAAGACTCAACTCATTGCGGTAACTGTGTTGACTTCAATGGGGCGTGAAGACTTGAAAGATATTGGCTTGGATATTGAGCCTAATGAACATGTAAAACGTCTGGCTCAACTCACCAAAGATAGTGGCTTGGATGGGGTGGTCTGTTCCGCACAAGAAGCGAAAATGCTGCGTGAAACTATTGGAAAAGACTTTGCACTGGTCACTCCTGGGATTCGTCCTGAAGGTTCAAATGCAGACGATCAAAAACGTATTGTGACACCAAAACAGGCAATGCTGGATGGATCAACACATCTGGTGATTGGACGACCAATTACCAAGTCGGAAAATCCTCGTCAGACTCTAAAAGATATTTTGGCAACATTGTAATTCCGGTTACCTGATGAAAAGCCTTTCATATGAAAGGCTTTTTTTATACATTGAGAAAAGCTGTATAAAAATAAAAAGGAACTTCAAATGAGAATAATAAAGACACCAGAACAAAAGATGCTAGAACAAAGGCTGGAGATGGAAAAAATAGCAGATCAGTTCGAACAGCAGGAAAAATATAAACAACAGGCACAGTCGGGTTCATGGGACTGGATGTCAGGCCTTGATAGCATAGATATTGTAGAACTCGCTTCAGAGATGATGGAGACAGTAGGAGATTCATTGAGTAGGGTTGATTTGAATTTTTAATATTCCGTAGTTTATTTTATTTCTAATTGAATCCCCCTAAATCCCCCTTTATGAAAGGGGGACTTCTCCTCACTGCTGTCCCATAGTTTGCTTTAAATAAAAAAACCTGAGTCCTAACAGTTAAAATATGAGTGCAAACAAACACTTTAACGACCAGGATTCAGGTTTTGTCACATCAGAATACCGTATTTCATGAGCTAATTAAACCTGTTGTGCGACAGGATTTTGAACAACTTGCTAAAGTACACCATGTTGGACAGAAATTTAGAGCGGCTTCCCGGTGGGATCAGTTTATTGCCATATTGATGTCTCAATTCTCTTGTAGGCAAAGTCTGAG
>NZ_VOZD01000011.1:0-101172 GCF_013419915.1 Acinetobacter sp. YH12043 | reverse complement strand
TTAATGGAAAAATCTAAAAGGTATGTTTTACCGAAAAAAAGAAGTAGAAACTACCCACGAGTTGTGAAAGGGAAACCACAGAAATACCCAAAAAAATGCCAGTCAATCTCTTAACTGACTGGCATTACGGCAGGATGCCGGGGTTTTTTATTAATTTTTATTTAGTCAATCAGGCTGCCAATGACCTGAAATTTTATATTTGACTATTCTCTGAATGGTACTACTGATCTCGAATGGGTCAGACAGCAGGATTTGACAAATGCAAGCCAATCCACAAGGATAAGTGAATAAAAATAATCATGAGTAGAACAATATGTCCCATCCGCTTTCCAGCCTTGAATATCAACCTGATATTCTGGGTGAAGGTTATGAACAGGCCACTTTAGAATTCCCGCCAGATACTCAAGGCACAGTAGTTGCCACACTGATCCGCAAAAAGGCAGACCAACCGACCTCTAAAGCTGTCCTCTATATTCACGGCTTTATTGATTATTTTTTCCAGACTGAAATGGCAGAGCGTTTTAATCAGCAAGGTTTTGATTTTTATGCACTGGATTTACGTAAATACGGCCGATCCTATCTGTCCCATCAGAAACTTTATAATGTCTATCATCTTTCAGAATATGATGCAGAAATCAGCCAGGCTCTTGAAATTATTGGACAGGAAGGCCATGACACGGTTTTACTCAGTGGCCATTCTACCGGCGGATTAATTACTACTTTGTATGCAGCACATCATCCAGATCATCCCTTAATTAAAGGCTTATGGCTCAATAGTCCTTTTTATGACTTTAATATGACGCCTTTTGAGAAAAAGTTTCTGGTGCCTAAATTGAGCCGTCTGGGAAAACGTTTTCCGGAAATGCTATTTCCTAGCCGCTTAAATCGTCATTATGTGCCTAGTCTGCATATTAGCTATCAGGGGGAATGGCATTTTGATCTGGAATGGAAAAAACCTAGCTATCACTGGGTGCGTCTGAGTTTTGTACATGCCATTCACGAAGCACAAAAAGAAATTCATCAGGGTGTACGTTTAAGTATTCCGACTTTGCTGATGCATGCCCACAAAACCACTTATCCCCTACGTTTTAATCGTAATACTCAAACCAGTGATGTGATTCTTCAGGTACGCGACATGATTGAACATGCGCAGAAAATCCAGGGCGATGTGAAACTCTGTTCGATTCAAAATGGGATACATGATCTGGTTCTTTCAGAAAAACCGGTCCGTGAGCAGGTCTATCAGCAGCTATTTCAATGGCTGGAAAATAAAGCCCTATAAGCCAGATGAATAAGATAGGTAGCAAGCTCTGCCTGTCTTATTTTTCAATAATTTTATTTATCTATTTCGCTTGGATATGAAATAAAAATATCAAGCTGATCAGTAATGCTTTTTACATATTAAAATCATGTCATTATAAAAATAAAATATTGAAATTTATAAAAATAATAAATTCCATTTTTATCCAAATGTTGCCTTTTGTAGCAAGCTTGTAAGTATTTATCCTGCGATTTTTTTCCCTCTCTATAGTAGAGCTGAGATGTTGAATCTGAGGGCTTTTGCAGAGCAGAAGTGGTTCGGCATTCATCAATAATAATCATATCAAGGAATAGAATTATGCGTTATGCAGATCCCAATACTGACGGTTCAAAAGTGCAATTTAAATCCCAATACGAAAACTTCATTGGCGGCAAATGGGTCCCACCCGTCAAAGGTGAATATTTTGATAATGTCTCCCCCGTAGATGGAAAAGCCTTTACCAAAGTTCCGCGCTCATCAGTGGAAGATATTGAACTGGCGCTGGATGCGGCTCATGCCGCCAAAAAGCAATGGAATAACAGCTCCCCTACTACCCGTTCCAATATTTTATTAAAAATTGCCGATCGTCTTGAGGAAAATCTTGAGTTACTAGCAGTTGCAGAGACTTGGGATAATGGCAAGCCGATCCGAGAAACCCTGGCAGCCGATATTCCTTTAGCCATTGACCATTTTCGTTATTTCGCTGGCTGTATTCGTGCCCAAGAAGGTGGCATTTCAGAAATTGATGAAGACACCATCGCCTACCATTTTCATGAGCCATTGGGCGTTGTGGGTCAGATTATCCCGTGGAACTTCCCGATTCTGATGGCGGCATGGAAACTGGCTCCTGCCCTAGCTGCGGGCAACTGTATCGTACTGAAACCCGCTGAACAGACACCGGTGAGTATTTTGGTGCTGGTCGAACTGATTCAGGATCTGTTGCCTGAAGGCGTATTAAACATCGTGAATGGCTACGGTGTTGAAGTCGGCCGTCCGCTGGCGACTAATCCGCGTATTGCCAAAATTGCATTTACGGGTTCAACGGCAGTGGGTCAGTTGATTATGCAGTATGCGACTGAAAATATTATTCCTGTGACGCTGGAACTTGGAGGTAAATCACCAAACTTGTTCTTTGCCGACATCATGGATCAGAAAGATGATTTTCTGGAAAAAGCTCTAGAAGGCTTTACCATGTTTGCCCTGAATCAGGGTGAAATCTGTACTTGTCCATCACGTGCGCTGATTCAGGAAAGTATTGCCGACCAATTCCTGGAACTTGCAGTAGAGCGAGTGAAAAAGATCAAGACTGGTCATCCCCTGGATACCGAGACCATGATCGGTGCTCAGGCTTCTCAGGAGCAGCAAGACAAGATTCTCGGCTGTATTGCAACTGGCCGTGAAGAAGGTGCAGAAATCTTGTTAGGCGGCAATGAACGTCAGGAAGTGGGACAAGGTTTTTATATCGAGCCAACGATTTTTAAAGGTTCCAATGACATGCGCACCTTTCAGGAAGAAATTTTTGGACCGGTATTGGCAGTGACGACTTTTAAAGACTTCGATGAAGCCATCAAAATTGCCAATGATACGATTTATGGACTCGGTGCCGGTGTCTGGTCACGTTCAGCACATACCTCTTACCGCGCTGGTCGCGCGATTCAGGCTGGTCGGGTCTGGACCAACTGCTATCACATCTACCCGGCTCATGCAGCCTTTGGGGGATATAAAAAATCCGGGATTGGCCGCGAAAACCATCGCATGATGCTGGATCATTATCAGCAAACTAAAAACCTGTTAGTGAGTTATTCAACCAAACCAGCAGGCTTCTTCTAAACTGATCTAAATTCGGGTGGACTTCGGTCCGCCTGATTCATTCATTATTTCAAACAGAATTTTAAACTGATTGGTAAAAATTTATAAAGAGAGTCATGAGGATATATTTGTATTTTTAAGGGCTGTATTAAACGAATAAATAAAACTGCATAAAAAATAAGAGATTATTTATAATTATGTTGATTTTAAATAAGTTTGTCATTTTTTATGCTTTCTGATCGTTTAAAAATCCAGCATAAAGCCTGTGCTTTCATTTAAAGTCGACTTTTCATGCTACGCAAGACTGTGTATAACAATGAACCCCTGAGGGAAAGCAATAAGCATAGGCAAAATTGCTTAAAAAGCGTTAGACTATGCAGTAATAATGTCATGATTCGGTCTGGTATAGATCAAAAAAGAAGGTGAAGGTTGATGCCGCTCAATACAGTTGAAGAGCTTGTAGCAGATATCCGTGCAGGAAAAATGGTTATCCTGATGGATGACGAAGACCGTGAGAATGAAGGCGATCTGGTGATTGCTGCGACCCACGTGCGTCCTGAAGACATCAACTTTATGATCACCCATGCGCGTGGTCTGGTTTGCCTGACTTTAAGCAAAGAACGTTGCCAGCAGTTAAATCTACCCTTGATGGTGGATGCCAACGGCGCTCAGCACGGAACCAACTTCACCCTTTCAATTGAAGCAGCCAACGGCATTACTACTGGTATTTCTGCAGCTGAACGTGCGCACACCATTCAAACTGCGGTGGCTGCACATGCCAAACCAAGTGACATCGTACAACCTGGTCATATCTTCCCATTGATGGCACAGCCAGGTGGCGTATTGCACCGTGCTGGTCATACCGAAGCCGGTTGTGACTTGTCTCGTCTTGCGGGTCTTGAGCCAGCTTCTGTGATCTGCGAGATCATTAAAGAAGACGGCACCATGGCACGTCGTCCAGATCTAGAAATCTTTGCGGAAAAGCATGGTCTGAAAATTGGTACCATTGCTGATCTGATCCATTACCGTATGACCAATGAACAAACGGTTGAGCGTATCGATCAGCAAAGTATTGATACTGAATACGGCAGCTTTGACCTGTACCGCTATCGTGAACTGGGTAATCCGGATATCCATCTGGCCTTGGTCAAAGGTGAGCCTAAAGAGGGCGTGACCACAGTGCGTGTACATGGTTTTAACCCGACCCGCGACTTGCTCAAACTGAACAAGCAGGATGGCGAACCAGCTTGGAACCTGGACCGTGCACTAAAAGAAATTTCCAAGAGTGAACGCAGTGTTCTGGTCTGGATTGGCCAGCGCCATTTACAGGACTTAGGCCCTGCCTTAGATGCACTTACCGCACCCAAACATGTAAAATCTAATGCTGCCCTGTCTCAGCAGTATCAGACCATTGGGGTCGGCGCACAAATTTTACGTGACCTCGGCGTGGAAAAAATGAAGCTACTTAGCTCTCCATTACGTTTCAATGCCCTGTCCGGCTTTAACTTAGAAGTGGTGGAATACATCACCGCACAACAAACATCAGAGAAATAATCGAGGTTCCTATGGCAGTTCGCCGTATTGAAGGTATGTTGCATCTCGCGAACGAAGACCGTTATGCGATTTTAGTTGGTCGTTTTAATAGCTTTGTTGTTGAACATCTGTTAGAAGGTGCCATTGATACATTGAAACGCCATGGCGTATCAGAGGATAATATCACTATTGTTCATGCACCTGGTGCTTGGGAACTTCCTGTGGTTGCGAAAAAACTGGCAGCTTCAGATCGTTTCGATGCCATCATCGCGTTGGGCGCTGTGATTCGTGGCAGCACGCCTCACTTCGATTTTGTAGCTGGTGAATGTGCCAAAGGTTTGGGCGTGGTTGGCCTGGACACTGGCTTACCAGTGATTAATGGTGTATTGACTACGGATAGTATCGAACAGGCGATTGAACGCTCGGGTACAAAAGCAGGTAATAAAGGTAGTGAAGCTGCCTTGACTGCTATTGAAATGGTTAACTTGTTAAAGGCTATTTAACGCTATGTCGCAAACACTTCAAGCAACTTATGCAGCAAAACGTAAAGCACGTCGCTTTGCTGTACAAGGAATTTATGAATGGCAGATGAGCCACAATCCGGTGCATGAGATTGAAGCACGTACTCGTGTGGACAATGCCATGCACAAAGTGGATCTCAGCTATTATCATGAATTGTTGACTCAAGTGGTTGCCAATCATGAAGCATTGGATGCTTTGCTTATCCCTGTGCTGGATCGTGAACTTTCTGCACTTGATGGTGTAGAACTCGCTACACTTCGTCTAGGTGCCTATGAACTCAAAGAACATCTTGAGATTCCATATCGTGTCGTTCTGGATGAAGCAATTGAGTTAGCTAAACACTTTGGCGGTGCAGACAGCCATAAATACATCAATGGTGTATTGGACCGTTTAGCAACAACTTTACGTGCAGCAGAAAAACAGCAAGCCAACTAATCTAGTCGAATTGTTATATGGCTGAGTTTTCGATTATCGATACCTATTTCAATCGTCAGAATAAAAATTCTGTCGATTTAGGCGTTGGCGATGACTCAGCCTTGCTCACCCCTCCTCCACAGCAACAACTGGTCATCTGTGCCGACACCCTCGTTGCTGGACGTCATTTTCCTTTAGACACCGATCCTCATGCGATTGGCTGGAAATCTGTCGCTGTTAATCTTTCTGATATTGCAGCCATGGGCGCGACCCCGCATAGTATTTTACTCGCCTTGAGCCTACCCCAAATTGATCATGACTGGTTAAAAGCCTTTAGTCAGGGTCTCTATGATTGTTGCGATCAATTTGGTGTGAGCTTAATTGGTGGTGATACCACACAAAGTCCTCATTTGACCTTATCTGTGACTGCCCTGGGCTGGGTAGAGATTGGTAAAGCTGTACCCCGTTCAGGTGCCAAGCCTGGTGATCTGATTTGTGTATCCGGTACAGTGGGTGATGCTGCTTTTGCTTTAAATCATCTCGGTCACCCATTACAGCAACGTTTGGATTATCCAACCCCACGCTGTCAGTTGGGTACTGCCTTAAAAGGCCTAGCCAACAGTATGATTGATGTCTCGGATGGCCTCGCACAGGATCTGGGACATATTCTCAAAGCTTCTCAGGTAGGAGCGACTTTAGGACTTGAAAAGTTACCGATCAGTCCTGCCCTGCAGGCATTAAATGATGAACAGCGTTGGCAATACGCACTCGCGGGTGGTGATGACTACGAGTTATGCTTTACAATAAGCCCGCAAAATTATGAAAAATTATTGCAAAAACATCTAGATGTTTCGATTAGTATAATTGGCTCCATTCAGCAGCAACACGGTTTAACTTTTGAAAAAGATGGCGTAGATCATTCACTTCAATTTAACGGATATCAACATTTTGCATAAACCTGCGATCAATTTTAAAAGCATGTCATGGATCAACCGGCTCATTGTCTTTAGTGGGGTAGGATTTGGTTCTGGTCTGGCGCCTAAAGCGCCCGGAACTTTTGGTTCAGCTTTTGCACTTTTATTTGTACCCATCTGGCTCTACTTAGGTTTTGTAAATAGTCTTTTTGCCATTGTCATCATGTCCCTGGTTGGCATATATATCTGTGGCCAAACTGCCAAAGTCATGGGTGTGCATGATGATGGACGTATTGTCTGGGATGAGTTTGCAGGACAATCTATTACCTTCTTACCACTGATCTATTTAGGTCAGATGAACTGGTTATGGCTACTCATTGGCTTTGCCCTGTTCCGATTATTTGATGTCTGGAAACCTTGGCCGATTCGAGTCATTGACCGTCAGGTTGGGGGTGGTTTTGGCATCATGCTGGATGACATTATCGCTGGCCTCTGGGCAGCACTTTGTATTTGGATTTATTTTTACTTCACGATGGCTTAAGCCATATCTAGGATTAGAACATGTCTACGACTGTGATTATTCTTGCTGCAGGTAAAGGAACCCGTATGCGTTCCAACTTACCGAAAGTATTACAACCGCTTGCAGGACGACCTTTACTCGGCCATGTGGTCGACACAGCAAAAAAACTCAATGCAGACAATATTATTACCATTTATGGTCATGGCGGTGAGCAGGTTCAGTCTGCATTTGCAGACCAGGATATCCGGTGGGTAGAGCAGGCTGAACAGCTTGGTACCGGTCATGCCGTACAAATGACACTACCTGTTTTGCCTAAAGATGGTATTTCACTAATCCTGTCGGGTGATGTCCCTTGTATTAGCCAGCAGACGCTTCAGAATCTGCTTGATGCTACTCAAGAGCAAGGCATTGGCCTGGTGACATTAACGCTTGCAGATGCCAGTGGTTATGGTCGTATTGTGCGTAAAGATGGTCAGATTCAAGCCATTGTTGAACATAAAGATGCTTCTGAAGAACAACGTCAAATTAAAGAAATTAATACCGGTATTTATGCGGTCAGCAATGCCAAATTACATGAATGGCTACCAAAATTGTCTAATGACAATGCACAAGGTGAATATTACCTGACCGATATCGTGGCAATGGCACTAGCAGATGGTATGAGTGTTGCATCTGTAGAACCTGCGTTGGCTTTTGAAGTGGAAGGCGTCAATGACCGTGTGCAACTGGCTGCTTTAGAGCGTCAGTTCCAGGCTTATCAGGCTAAACAGCTGATGCAGCAAGGCGTCCATCTCATTGACCCAAGCCGTTTTGACTTACGTGGTCAACTCACTGTTGGTAAAGATGTGCGGATCGATATCAATGTCATTATCGAAGGTGAGTGCGAACTCGGTGATAATGTTGAAATTGGTACAGGCTGCGTAATTAAAAATACCAAGATTGCTGCAGGTACTAAAGTTCAGCCATATAGCATCTTTGATCAGGCAATTGTGGGTGAAGAAGCACAGATTGGTCCATTTGCACGCTTGCGTCCAGGGGCAAAACTGGCAGCTGAAGTCCATATTGGTAACTTTGTTGAAGTGAAAAATTCTAGTATTGGTCTAGGTTCCAAAGCGAATCACTTCACTTACTTAGGTGATGCTGAAGTTGGTAGCGGTTCCAATATTGGTGCAGGAACAATTACCTGCAACTATGACGGTGCCAACAAATTTAAGACCATCATTGGGGATCATGCTTTTATTGGTTCTAACAGCTCTCTGGTTGCACCGGTCCAGATCGGTAATGGCGCGACAGTGGGAGCGGGTTCAACGATTACCCGTGATGTGGCAGAGAACAGTTTAGCGGTAGAACGTTCTAAGCAATTTGCCAAAGAAAACTATCAGCGTCCGCAAAAAATCAAGAAATAAGAGGAAGTTAGTATGTGTGGTATCGTCGGTGGCATCGCGGAACGTAATATCAGCAATATCTTAATTGAAGGCCTAAAACGTCTTGAATACCGTGGCTATGACTCTGCGGGTCTGGCCTTAATCAATAATAGCCAGGTGCTACGTGAACGCCGTGTGGGTAAAGTCGCGAACCTTGAACAAGCTGTGAATGAATCACAGATTAATGGTTCATTAGGCATCGCGCATACACGCTGGGCAACTCATGGTAAACCGACTGAAAACAATGCTCATCCCCATATTTCGGGTAATGTTGCTGTGGTTCATAACGGGATTATTGAAAACTACCAGGAGCTGAAAGATGATCTTGAAGCTTTAGGCTATGTGTTCACTTCACAAACTGATACTGAAGTGGTTGCCCATCTAGTCAACGATGCACTGAAATCTATCCCTAGCCTGCTTGAAGCTGTTCGTCAGGTCGTACCACAGCTGAAAGGTGCTTATGCGCTGGGGATCGTACATACAGATCATCCAGATGAACTGATTACCGTACGTGAAGGTTCACCACTGGTCATCGGTGTCGGTATTGGCGAGAACTTTATCAGTTCTGACCAGTTGGCTTTATTACCAATCACGAATCGCTTTATCTATCTGGAAGAAGGTGATATTGCACGTCTGACCCGGACTACCATTGAAGTATTTGTGGATGGTCAACTGGTAGATCGTCCAGTCAAAGAATTAGATGCGACAGTAAGCAATGCTTCTAAGGGTGAATATAAGCACTACATGCTCAAAGAAATCTATGAGCAGCCTGAAGCCCTAAAACAGACCATTTCACAAGCCTTGAATGACAATACCTTGCGTGAAGATTTTCTGGTAAATGCTGAACAGGATTTTTCAACAATCCAGCAAATCCAGATTATTGCCTGTGGTACCAGTTACCATGCCGGCATGATTGCCAAATACTGGTTTGAACAGCTGATTGATCTGCCTTGTCAGGTCGAGATTGCCAGTGAATTCCGCTACCGTACGCCAGTGATTGTCAATAATACACTCTATGTGTGTATTTCTCAGTCAGGTGAAACAGCCGATACCTTAGCTGCTCTGCGTGATACCCAGAAACGTGCTACATCAAAAGGTGTAAATATTACGACGATGACGATTTGTAATGTTGCAACTTCTTCAATGGTACGTGAAACAGATTACAGCCTGCTGACTTTAGCGGGTCCTGAAATTGGTGTGGCTTCGACCAAAGCCTTTACCACCCAGCTCGCAGCTTTGATGTTACTGGTACTGAAAATCGGTACAGTGAAAAATGCCATTTCAGCTGAACAGATGACTGAGATCACGACTGGACTATGGCATATGCCTAAGGTACTGCTAGATACTTTAAGTCATGATGATGAAATTCTGCGTCTCTCTGAACTCTTTGTAGAGAAACAGCATTGTCTGTTCCTAGGCCGTGGTACACACTTCCCGATCGCACTGGAAGGTGCACTAAAGTTGAAAGAAATTTCTTATATTCATGCAGAAGGTTATGCGGCGGGTGAGCTGAAGCACGGTCCATTGGCTTTAGTAGATAATGACATGCCAGTAGTAATTCTGGCACCGCAAGATGACATGCTGGATAAACTGAAATCCAATATGGAAGAAGTTCAGGCACGTGGTGGTGAATTATTTGTCTTCGCTGATGAAAATAGCGGCATTAAAGCCAAAGAGCGCCAGCATGTCGTGCATATTCCTGAAGTAAACGCTGTTTTAGCGCCAATTGTTTATTGTATTCCAGTACAGCTACTGTCTTACCATGTGGCAGTCCTGCGTGGTACTGATGTTGACCAGCCACGTAATCTGGCAAAATCAGTAACAGTTGAATAATTCATAAAATTAGCCTGTTATTGTGTTCGTATAATTAAGTTTGTATCAAATAATTAAGTTTAGATTTAATTATTTAAGTTTGGATATTAATGAAGTAAACGAACAAAACTCTACCCTGTAGACCCAGTGATTCTTCACCAAGTCTACAGGGTTTTTAATATAATTAAATTCAAATTAGAATCACACCAGAAATATAAAATTATTACTAATACATTCAACGATATAGATATATAAAAATCTCACCCTAGATTCAAAAAGCATCCCTTTTTGACCTCATCTTGAAAACATTTCATTTTTATTTAAAGTATGCTTCACCTTTCTGAGCAGGAATTCGTATTTTAAAAGTGGAAAAATCCAATACTTAATACAAACTTAATTTCACCTAAAATTCAGGATACCAAATCTTAATACAAACTTAATTTTAAAATTGAAAAACAATGAATAATATATATCAAAAACTTATGATAAAAAATAAAACAAACTTAATTAAATTACCATAATTAGACGCAGTATTTGGTCATAAAGCAAAATAAGGGATAAGGAACTATGTGCAAACTCTGAATAAGTCTATTAGCTATTCCTGTTACTAGGGTGTGTCCTCATTTGGCTTTGCACCAAATAAATATGCAGGCTATACGCATAGATTTATAATTGCGTGTTAGTTTATCAAATCGAGTTGCAATAGCACGGAAATGTTTTGATCTCGCAAAAGCGTTTTCAACTACATATCTTAATTTATATAGATATTTATCAAATTCTTTATTCGATCTCTTACTGTTTGATCTCAATGGAATAATAGGAATCATATTCTTGTTCTTAGCACATATTCGAATGTGCTCAGCATCATATCCATTGTCAGCAATGAGATATGTTGCCTCGCCTACAATATCAATCAGTTGTTTTGCAACTTGACTGTCGTGGACGTCACCCCCAGTGATTTTAAAATCAATCGGTAATCCATTCGCGTCGGTTGCAAGATGTATTTTTGTTGTTTGTCCACCGCGTGATTGTCCAATTGCTCTTTCGAAACCATACCGAGCTCCACTTGCATGTTGATGCACGCGTATGTAGCTTCCGTCAATGAATACCCATTCTTGATCCAAGACGCCTCGTAATCTAAAAAAAATTTATCCCATAATCCTTTACTTGCCCAGCGATTAAAGCGATTGTAAGCAGTTTGCCAAGTGCAAAATTCTTGAGGAATATCGCGCCATGTGGCGCCTGTGCGCAGTTTCCATAAGATGGCCTCCATGATATTTCTACTGTTTTTTGAACAGTAACAACCATGTAATCGCATAGTATCTTGAATTTGCTGCCAGATATCATCGGTAAGAAGAGTACGTGCCATTGAAAATATAGAAATAAAAATAACTCAAAGGAGGATTTTAAGTATTTAAAACCAATTCTTCAAATGAGGACACGCCCTAGCAGCCTACCTTATTTAAAATGAGGTATTTCATTCACTGGATATATTAATGTTAATGGATTTGATGTTAATGAGATAAAGCCAAACCGCTGATAAAACTCCATAGCTTTTTGATCCTTAGCATGTATTACAACAAAATTAACACCAATAATTTGAGCAACTTTTGAAACTTGTTTAAGAGCATGTGCTAAAAGTACTTTTCCAACTCCTTGCCCCTGTGCTGCTTGATCAACGGCAAAGCGCCCCACAACCACACAAGGTAAGGGATAACGAGGTAATCGTTTAGTGAGAACAGCATCAACCCCATCAAATCCTATAGAGGTACTTGATAGACAATAAAACCCCCTCACCTGTGCATCATCATCAATAGCAACATAGGTTTTACTTGTTCCTGATTTCTGATGTTGGGATGCATATTGTTTTATGAACTTATTTAAATCATCTTGCCCACAATTAAATGATTTTTTCTGATGATGAGCTTGTAAAACCTCAATTTTCATCCAATAAACTCATTAAATTTTTCATCTCATCATTTGCAGGGCGCGGATTTTCAAGCAAATTCATTAACATATCACGATCAGCATTATTTACTTTTAACTCGTGATTAGATTTAAGTAATTCTTTTGCTCGTTCAAATGAGGATTGGATCATAAAGGAACTCACACTAAGACCCAATAAATTCGCAGCTTGCTCAATTACATTCTTTGCATCTACGGTTGAACGAACATTGATTCGTTCTGTTGCTAAGTTAGCCATATTTTCCACCAATTTATACATCATAATGATGTACAAATTATAGCAGATTAAGGTAGTACTTTAAGATCCAAATTTACATATTTTGTTCTAAAATATTTGGAATAGAAAATAAGCATTTTACTATGAACCAGAATGAATGGTCGGGTTTGAGTCTGAATATGCAGTTGGTTTACATAAGAATATGCAACGATGTTTACTAAGATGTAATTTGAATACTTTTGCCTATCATCAACGTTTTTTAAACTCATCAATTGAGCATTAAAATACTAGATTAATTATTAAGTCACTGAATTAAATAAATAATTAAATAAAAATTATAAAATTTTGTTTGTATATAAATATATTTAAGTTTGTATGTTTTTGCCAAATACAAAATTACCCCCTTCAGATATGATTAATTATCCACCAAAATCCACAGGTCTTCTGTATGGCAAAAATTATAAAAAACTATCTCTGTACACGACAAATTTCACAGAACCCTTATCCTATCAGGATTCTGCTTTCTTAAAATTGCCAAAATTTCCTTAAACTCTTCTTTTTTCCCAAAACCAATTAAACGCTGAATCGCCATTTGAACATAGTCTAAACCATAGCGAAATAAACTCATTGAGAGTCGTCCATGCTTCTTTATTTTTATCGCTTTTTTTTGATTATGTTGCCATTCACCCGTTAAGTAACACCAACAGAAGCTTATAGCTAACACCGCAATCAATTTTTTCACTCGTCTAGGGTCTGTCAAGCGCGTATTTTCAAGATTAAACCCGCGTCCTTTGAGACAACTGAATAAGGTTTCAATTTCCCAGCGTAATGCATAATCCTGAATAGCATTGGCATTAAACTGAGGAGAAACGACGAGTAAAAGCTCTCCATTTTCTAACTGTAGTGCACTTATATATAGTTTCACCCGACCAACCAAAATCCGTCGTTTACGACATTCAATTTGACCAACTTTAAGATGGCGAAATAAATCACTAATTTTATGATTCTTTCCTAAATGATTGGTGACAATGAAGTTTTTTTAACACGAATGCAGAAGTTGATGTCTTGTTCAATTAACCATGTAAACCACTGCTCACCGATAAACTCTCTGTCTGCGAACACATTCACAATACGGTCTTTACCAAAAATGGCTATAAAGCGTTGAATCAAAGCAATACGCTCTTTCGTATCTGAATTTCCACGTTTATTAAGCAATGTCCAAAGGATAGGTATCGCTATTCCACGATAAACGATTGCGAGCATCAGGATATTAATATTTCGTTTTCCCCATTTCCAATTGGTTCTATCTAAAGTCAGTTGCACTTGGTCGAATGAAAACATATTGAAAATCAACTGAGAAATTTGACGATAATCAAAATACTGACCTGCAAAGAAGCGCTGCATACGTCGATAAAATGATTGTGGTAAACACTTGATGGGCAAGGCTTTAGATGCAGAAGAAAGATTACATGTTTGCTTTAAAATAATCACAAGCATGATGAGCGCAAAGCACTTTAAATGTGACTTGTTCCATTTTAGAGATTTGTTTAAGATAAGATATAACTCATTGAGATGTGTCATAGTATTCGTCGTTAGAAAACAATTATTGTGACATTATTTCAATGAGTTATCTATTTTTGTCGTGTACAGAGAAAAACTATGAAGAACTAGTAACAGAAGGGTATGGCCAGGGCCATGGACGCGACTATAAACCTTGTAAAACTGTTCAAAACTTCAGTTCAATTGGTCGGTCTCACAGAGTACAAGGCCGTGTCAGTAAACGTCTTCATCACTTATTTTCTGATCTAGAGCTGTCCACTTTTTTACTGCTTGATTGGAATCAGAATGTTACAGATATTCGCGAACATTATCCTTTGGATATCTATGATCTTAACTCCATCTGTTCTCGTTTCCGAATGAAAAAAGTATCGATTGACTATATACCTTTTACTCTATCTTCAGATTTTTTAGTTGATTTTGGTAAGTTTTCTATAGCCCTTGACACTCTTTACAGCAAGGATCTCAATAAAGCTCATGTTATTGAGTCATTAGAAATTAAACGTCGTTACTGGGAAGAAGAGCACAATACGCCGTTCAAGTTGATTACTGAAAAAGACATTCCTACTACAGTACTAGAGAACATTAAATGGCTATATGTAGAAAAAAATGACCTTGAAATAACAAATCAGATGATTGATTTAGCAGTTTATTTTATGAAAGAAATTAGCCAGTACCCTCAAAGCTCATTAATCCAATTTTGTAAGCATTCTGACCAAACTCAAAAAATGGGTATCGGAGCGACGCTCGCATTGTTTAGAAAATTATTTGCACTGCGAATACTTCAATTTAATCTAGAAATTTCGTACTTGGAGCTTAAACTCTCTGATATTCATGCAAGTAATTTGCTCCAGAATGAGAATACAGTCCATGCAACTAATTAATTCAGTTTACCTATTGAATTCAAAACAATACCGAATACTCAAATTCTTACCGCAGTATACGGTATGGATCGATATTGGTAATAAAAATGCTTTCCCTGAACTTATTTTGTCCAAGGAGCTTAAAACCCTCTCAGAGGATCAAAGCCTCATACCAGCACAAGATCCTTATGAATACTTAAAACGATTAAACTTGAGTGAAAATTCTATTCAACTCAAAAAAAGAGATGAAAACTTTTCCATTATTCAAGATCTAATTAATGATGAGCACGTGCTTATCAATGCAAAAATTAGGACAGCAAGAATAAAAACTATACATTTGGAAAAAGAGGTATCAATTAATAAACTTTTACGACTCCTGAGACGTTACTGGCAGCGTGGTCAAACTATAAATGCTTTGGTACCAGACTATGAAAATTCAGGTGGAAAAGGCCAAAAAAGAGCTGTAGGCAATAAAAAGATTGGCAGGCCACGAGTCTATGAATTGAGTGAAGGTAAGAATGTCACTGAACAGGTTGAATTGTATTTTAAGAAAGCCATTGAAGAGTATTTAATTCCCGTCAAAAAGCAATCGATTAACGAAACTTATCTTCGGTTTAAAAATTTATTTTCCAAGCACTTTCATCAAGTGCAAGCTGCAGATATTCCAACATATGCTCAATTCTATTACTTTTATAATACGCGATACAGAAATAAGAACTATTCAAAGGAAATTCTAAAGAATCAGAAAACCCTGAAAGATCACAAACCTCTGACTTCAACAGCGACCAAGCAAGCAAATGGTCCTGGTGCACGTTATGAGATAGATTCAACAGTCGCTGATATCTACCTTGTATCATCACGAGATCCATCACAGATTATTGGCCGACCTACCGTCTATATTGTTATCGATGTATTCAGCCGGATGATTACTGGGCTTTATGTCGGCATGGAAAACAGTTCATTTAATACAGCCATACAATGCCTCAGCGTGGCAATCCAAGATAAAGTGACATTCTGTCAGAGTTATGGCTTGCAAATACAACCGGAAGATTGGCCTGCTTATGGTTTACCTGGTGCCATACTTGCAGACCGCGGTGAACTCATTGGTTATCAAATTGAACTTCTTGAAAAAAACTTTTCTGTTCGTATTGAAAATGCGCCACCCTATCGAAGCGATGCCAAAGCTATTGTGGAGAGAGCTTTCGGAATCATTCAGTCACGCTTTAAATCCTACGAGAATATTGGTGTTGTTTCTGGATTCAAGGAAAAAAAGAAAGGCGGACATGATTATCGACTAGAAGCTTGTCTAACTTTGGAAGAGTTCAGAAAAATCATATTAAGCTGCGTCTTGTTACGCAATAATTTTGATATTTTGACGAAATATGATCGTAGTGCCGATATGCCGACTGACCTACCTTCTATCCCCCTTAAGCTCTGGCAGTGGGGTCTACAGCACCGTACTGGGATGTTAAGACAAGTGGATAACAAATCACTATATGTTGGCTTGTTACCTAGGACCGACGCCTCCTTAAGTGACAAGGGACTTAAAGTCAAAGGCTTACTCTATCAATGTCTGGAAATGCATCAACAGGGCTGGTTTATTCGTAACACGACCAAATCCCGCCCGAAAAAGTTGCGGATTGGTTTTGACCCATACTCAGTAAATACCATTTATGTTTTCTTTGATGAAAATAAATTGGAATACTGGGAAGCCCACTTAAGTGATGCCTCACGTCAATATCAGCATCTGACCTGGTGGGAAGCTGAACAAATTCAAAAAGCGATCAAAACTGTTGAAAAACAGCATTCGCAACTAAAGTCTGTAGCCATCAGTGAATTGCAGGATTTTACTGACAAAATCATTCATGCAGCACAGAGTCGGCAGGCTCAAGTAGGAGTTCACCAACTTTCTAAAGCACAACGTACTCGGGATATCCGTCAAAATAAACAAGAAGCTATCCAAGTGGAACGTGCGGAACATCTCCAGAACAGACCCAGCAATTCTATCCGGACTATCCATCCCAACCAAGACAATTCTCAAATATCCCAATCTGACAGCAGCAATCTGGATTTAACCAGTCAACCAGACTTAATGAGACAATTATTTGAAGAGGACGATGAAGAATGAATAATAATGAAATAGTTGTTAATACATCGATAAAAGACATCTATGGGGATAATCCTCTCATTACTAAATTACCGCCTATCCTTGATACAAAGTCAGTCATTAAACACCTACGAGGGAAACTGAAATTTATTCCAGAACAGCGTTTTTTACCCCAACCAGAAAGAATCCATCTGATTGCTCAGCTGCCTCATGATTTTTTTCAACCACTGACTAAACATCTATCCCTTGAACAAAAAATTTCTATCATGATCCGGCAGGGTTACGTGAGCAGAAACATCAATAATGGTGATAGACACAGACATTTGCACGCGGCTTTTCAACAACTAGAACCTTCAAATGAAAGCTCTTACCGCTATGCCCCTCCAGAATCGACTGCAACCAGCATGTCCATTATAGGATGTTCAGGAAGCGGAAAAACAACGACGATGAACAAGATTTTGCGTTATTACCCGCAAGTGATTGAGCATAAAGAGCTGGGATTAAAACAAATTGTCTATCTTAAAATTGATTGCCCGCATGACAGCTCTTTAAAAAACTTATGCTCAAACTTTTTTAGAGCAGTAGATTTAGCATTAGGAGATACTAACTTCGAGCATCGTTTCACCAGAAGCCGCTTAAATGTGAATGCCATGCTGCAGCAGATGAAAATCATCGCAAATAATTATTCGATTGGACTTTTAATCATTGATGAAATCCAGCATTTGAATACAAAAAAATCTGGCGGGGCTGAGATCATTCTTAATTTCTTTGTCACGCTTGTGAATGTGGCATCGATCCCAATCGTGATGATTGGGACACCTAAAGCCAATGAAATCCTGCAAGAAGACTTGAGATCAGCTAGACGCAGTGCGGGATTAGGCTCTTTAATCTGGGAACCTATGCGCAATGAAGCGCCTACTCCCGATCCTGGCGACCCTGATCAAATGATCATTTCTGAATGGTATGCATTTACCAATAAACTGTGGCAATATCAATGGGTTCAACAACCAACTGAACTGACCGATGAATTAAGGAATACTTGGTATTATTATACGCAGGGTATTCCAGATCTAGTGGTTAAGTTGTTCTGTCTGGTACAAATTCATGCAATCACCATCGGCCTGGAAAAAATCACCTCAGAATTATTTAAAAAAGTCTACGAAGAACAATTGCAGCCAGTCCATGATATTCTAGATGCACTGCGTTCAGGCAATCCTGCGCGTATTGCACGATATTCTGACTTAACCATCCCTCAAGTTCAAATTGAGCAATATGTTGAACAACACCGTTTCAAAACTGCATTAAAAACGGAAAAACAGCATAAAGATCTGGGACCACATTATTCTACCTTAGTTGGCATGCTGACAGCCTTAGGGCATCCCGCAGCTACAATAGAGTTGTATGTCACTTCCACCTTAAAACAATACCCGAATGAAAACTTACAAATACTCCTCCAACATATTTTGGAGACATTAGATAGCTCTTCAACTGAAGGTAAGCTTGGACAGCATCAGACAATGACTCCGGTAAGGAAGCCAAGAACATCACGTAAAGTCATGAAAGTGGAGGAATGGAAGAGTACTGAAGCGAATGACTTACGATTTTTTTTCAGTCAGGCACAAGAACAAGACGTAGATGTTTATGAGTTATTAAAATCATCTCACTATTTGTTTGATCCTACCCGCCCCATTTTGCATTAAGCAGAAAGAATGGAGAGTAAGGTATCATGATTTCGAATTTTCCAGCACCTTATCCGGATGAGTTGATTTACAGTGTGATTGCACGCTATGCCGTTCACAATGGGATTCTGAGTCCAAAATATCTCACGGAAGAATTATTCAACAACAGGAACTTGACACCAACTTACGATTTACCCTCTCATCTAGATAGGTTAGCCAGTTATTTACCAGATCACTATAATGCACCTATTTTAATCAACCAACATACTCTTTTACCAATTTATCAACCATTTCAACCTGATATAGTGATGACTTATGCCATGCAGGCATTGCGAGGTGAGCAGTATCAATCCCTGCATACCAAATTGGGAAAAAATGCATCGCGGATCAAATCTGTGAGTTTTTTCCGATTCTGTCCTCATTGCTGGCAAGAACAGATGCAGCAATATGGTGAAGTTTATTGGAAACGCAGCTGGCAGATTACTGGATACGAATATTGTACAAGACATCAGCAATCTCTTTCTGTGAGTTCTATCTTTTGTAATGGGATAGACCGAAAATTCTATTTTGCCCATTTGAATGCACTGAAAGAGTCTTCACAGCTTGTACTCAATCCTCAAGACGTAAATCATCATATCGAACTTGCAGGACTGATCGAAGAGCTACTCGCTCATTCAACATCGACTACTATAAAAAATTTTTCTATTTTATCAGATACTTATTTCCTTCTCTTAAAAGATAGAGATTTACTATTAAATCGCAAAAATATCAATTACGAAAAAGTCCGTCAGCTTGTTGTAGATTACTGGGGCGAAAGTTTTCTTCAATATTATCAATTAGGTGATTTGAGCTCTGAGAACTGCTGGCTCAAGAATATCTGTAGAAAACATCGTAAAGCATTTTCTTATCTTGAGCATCTCATCGTATTAAGAGCTCTTATTCCAGAGCAAAATCCGATTGAAACATATAAGCAATATATTGACCTAGCGTCAATGAATCTAGAGGAAGAGGCTGCACCAGTATGTGTCAACAATAAAGTAGATCGAACGTTATCTGAGGATCAAAAACAATGGACAATATTAATTCAAAAAAATTCTGTTAAACAGGCACGTCAATATGATGCAGCATTGTATGCTCGCCTATACCGAAATCATAAAAATTGGCTATTAAAAATCAATCAAACCGCTGTCATTTCTCCACCTTCCCCTCTCAAACAACGTATTGACTGGAGAGCTCGAGATCGCCAATTTACAAAACAATTAATCAAGATTCGTGATGAATTATTAGATGATCTAAATTCCCCGCAATGGACTAAAAAATTTTTAATTAAGCAACTCGGGCATGTCAGTCTAATTGAAAAAAACTGGCACTTTCTGCCGTTGACCAAAGCATTTTTGGAGCTTTACGCTGAGTCAGTGGATTGTTATCAAATACGTCGTCTAACTCGAACATATATTCGTCAACAAACTGAGAATAAATACTATCCACAGAGTGTTTTTTTACGTGAATCAGGATTAAGTGAGCAGCGATTAACGCCAGAAGCTCGTAGGTTTTTTAATCATATTGAGAGAGAAATAAAACAATGAGCGATTGCCTAATCGACGATTTACCGAAGAATTTGATTTATTACGTTGCAACAGAAATTAGTCGACGTGGCCAAACTCGATTCGATATTAATACTCACTTGTCTAATCCGAATATTAAACGTCATATTCAGCTTGAATTGCCAATTGAGAGTATTCTTATGTTTGACTACCAGGCTCCAATTGTGAATCCAGAGCCAAATATCAAATCTAAATCCAAGCCAAAGAAATTATTTTCTCATCAACTTGAAAGTATAAATTTCACAGCATTCAAAACTATCACTCTATCTGAGGATGAGCTTCCAAAAATGCATCGAGGTCGGATCTGTTTTGAGTTTGATTACTACTCAAAAGTATTAAATAAAAATATTATTATTCAAATACCGAAACTTATTCTTGCTCGGGATCTATTCTTTTCACATCCTTATCTTTTACGTGCAGCACTTTTTGCGGAAAACTATTCAACAGATATTTTAGTTGATATGGATGATGACAAAGCTATTCATATCGCTATCGCAAAAAACAAAAAAATTATGAAAGCAGATATCTCTGATCCTCATTTTTTAAAAAAACTCGCTTTAATTTTATTACAACCCGACTTAAATAAGGCTTTCCTTAGTATTTATCAGAAAACAATTCTGGATCAAAAAGGCGCTAAAAGTTTTAATTTTGACATGGAAGCTCCTGATATCAAAAATATAGATTTAACAGTGGGTGGAATTTTTGATAAAGAAAAAGGCATTTACAGAATTGAACGTATCTTTTCTTTCAGAAATCTTGATACAACTATCAACCGCCCTATTCACTTTCATTTCACATCAAAAAAAATAATACAGCAGGTCAAAAATGCTGAAGATCAAAATTCAAAAAAAACAAAACCAACGAATCCGCCCATAAAGAAACTTGATCAAAATGCGGATGCAGATATCGATCAACCGTTGGTTAAGCTAAGAAACCTACCTGGAGAAATTTATACAATAGAAGACTTAAAAATTTCATTAGAGGCCCCCCCTACTGAAAGTACAGTCCGAAAAAGACAAAAGCAAATGGATAAAAATCCAAATCAAGAAGAAGGATTCGCTGGTGGCGAAGGAGATATAGAAGGTACGCTGCCAGGATGCACAACAGAATCAGAAATTCCATTAGAAAGTGTCACTCATCAAGATTTAATTAAACTTCTGGATCAAATTAAGAAAAAAGGATACGAAGTTCAAGAAATTAGGAATGCTCCTTTTAACCAATATAAGCCTTACAGAGGGCACAAGTTTTCCAATAGCACGCAATCACGATATTTTTATGTCTATTATGTATATAAAAAGACGACTAAACATACAAAAGATAATGAAAAATTTTATCTATGTGAAATTGATAACTCAGATGGTAAAAAGAACATATCTACATTATTACTCCGATATGAAAAAAACACTAAATTATTAATCGGGACAGATTTGAACAAATTAAACAACTCCATACTTTCTCAATCACTCAGTTGGCCTAAAAAATTTCTCTCTGAAATAAGAGGTATTACTGCCTTTACGACAATTAATCATCCTTCAAAAAAGCAACAGGTTGAAGAGGTAAATTATTACGCCGATTGGGCTGAACGAATTTTACAAAAGGTACAATTGCTGTAAATTGGGGTGGTGAAAATGAATGCTAGTCAATTTACACCGCTATATAACTCTGATGAATATAAGAAAATCTTTGATGAAAGAGTGCTCAACGTTAAATTGAAAAAGCTTCTTTAACTTCAGCTCCCTAAACTCATTAGTTTTAACATTCGTACAGGAGATCATAAAGTTAAATAGCAACTTCACTGACAGGAGCTATTTTCGATCTATAATGATATTTTTCTCCACTGTTCAGGAATGATTTCGAGAATTTAAATGACAAAACTCACCTGTTTTAAAGCCTACGATATTCGTGGCAAGCTTGGTACAGAACTCAATGAAGACATTGCATACAAAGTGGGGCGTGCTTATGGACAAATCTATCAGCCTAAAACTATTGTCGTCGGCTGTGATATTCGCCTGAGCAGCGAAGACCTAAAACAAGCGACCATTCGTGGTTTAAATGATGCAGGTGTCGACGTCCTTGATCTGGGCATGACCGGCACTGAAGAAGTTTACTTTGGTGCATTTCATCTGGATGTTCAGGGCGGCATTGAAATTACTGCCAGTCATAACCCGATGGATTATAATGGAATGAAACTGGTCCGTGAAAATGCCCGTCCGATTAGCGCAGATACCGGCCTTAAAGACATTCAGGCACTGGCTGAAAATAATGAATTCGCTGAAGTTACAAGCAAGGGTACGACAAAAAAATATAATATCCTGCCTGAATTTGTCGATCACCTGATGAGTTATATTGATCCAGCAAAAATCCGACCAATGAAGCTGGTGGTGAATTCAGGTAATGGTGCAGCGGGTCACGTGATTGATGCAATTGAGATTAAATTTAAAGAACTCAATATTCCAGTCGAATTTATTAAGATTCATCATGAGGCGGATGGTAATTTTCCAAATGGTATTCCTAACCCGATTCTGATTGAAAATCGTGCCAGTACACGTGATGCTGTGATTAAACATTCAGCTGACATGGGCGTTGCTTGGGATGGGGACTTTGATCGTTGCTTCCTGTTTGATGAAAAAGGCCAGTTTATTGAAGGCTATTATATTGTCGGTCTACTGGCACAGGCTTTCTTGCTAAAACAAGCTGGCGAAAAAATCGTGCATGATCCACGTCTGGTCTGGAATACTTTTGATGTTGTCGAACAATATCAAGGAACAGCTATTCAATCTAAATCAGGACATGCTTTTATCAAGGATGTCATGCGTGAACATAATGCAGCCTATGGCGGTGAAATGAGCGCTCATCACTATTTCCGTGACTTTGCTTATTGTGATAGTGGCATGATTCCATGGTTGCTTACCATCGCGGTTTTATCTGAAACTGGAAAATCACTATCTTCCCTGGTCGAAGAGATGATTGCCAAATTTCCTTGTTCGGGTGAAATTAACTTTAAAGTCGCTGATACCCAAGCTACCATTCAAAAGATCTTTGATCATTACGCCAATCAAAATCCAGTAATTGATTATACAGATGGTGTGAGTTTAGATTTTGGGGCTTGGCGCTTCAATGTCCGTGCATCCAATACCGAGCCATTATTGCGTCTTAATATTGAAAGCCGTGCAGATCAAAATGCTATGCCGATGCAAAACTATGTAGATGAACTTAGCCGAATTATTCTGGGATAATAAAAAATGCCGAATAATATCTTATTCGGCATTTTATCAATTTGCTTTAGATCAGAACAAAGATCGATCCAAAGGCAACTCCAAGCCGACTGAAACACCACTATCTTTGCCATTACGATCTGAATCTGCAATCCAACCACTCAATTTTAATGGTATATCGCGGCGTAGTTGATGCGTCCATGTTAAATCAATTCCTTTCAGCTCATCATTTACCAGAAAAGCATGGTTAATACTTTGATTTGACTGATTAACCTTAGCAACAAAAGCACGTCCATTTAGACGATTTATTGCATCAAAACGAATATCCCCACCGATGCTATACATTTGACCGTCCCCCCCCATGGCATGCCCTAAAGGGAAGCCGTGTTGATAATAACCATCTTGATAAATATAGTGGTTATATGAAATACCCTGTGTATCACCATTGGTTCGAGTATCTGCCCATTCGGCATAAACTTGGTATGGCATATTATTGAATTGAGAAGAATAATCCATACCCGCCAAATACATTTTTTTTGCAGGCAATAGTCCTGCCTCGTCCTCTCCGACATATTGACCATATAGGCTGAGCGGCACACTAAACCATTGCTGTAAATTTAAACGCGCATCTAATCCAGCGATTTGATTCGACTTATCTAAATCACCATCATAAAAGTTATCATTGCCTTTAATGGCATTCCATAGTGTGTCCCAACTCTCTGAACGCCCTTCTCCGCCCCATTGAAGAATCCGAGAAGCGCCTAATTCTAAATAAGGCAAAGGCTGAGCAGTAAGTCGGAGACCTAATAGTTTTGCGTCAGGAATTGCAGCATAATCATCTAACTGCCCACCAAAAGCTTGATATTGCCAAGGCCCAATCCAAGATAACCATTTATTTTCAAAGGCTTTTTGATCTGCTCTTTGCATGGTAAAACCATATACAGGGCGACTCGCATCACCTCGGATTAAGCTACCCTCATGTCCAGGTCCCCAATAAGTTGGAATTTGACCAGCAATCAACCACTGATTCCACAGTTTTCCTGCAATATAGGAACCTTCGACATTCACATCTTGCCCATGATTAATAATTGGGTCTTTTTCTGCATTCACACGCAGTCGTGCATCCCATTGTGCACCACCAGCATTTAACTCAAGCGCTGCTTGATATTGCGATTTTTGCTCATCCGCAAATTTTTGTGGGATATTTTGTGGATCAGTTTCGGCAAATAATGCGAGTTTAACAGGTGCATTTTCTGTTTCTAGATGACTACGAACCTGATCGATTACTTTTCGTTGAACTGAATTTTCAATTTGAGCATTCGATAAAGCCCGTTGTATTTCTTCGCTACTCAATGGCCAAGTTGATGTACTAATTTGAATCACGCCCTGTTGATTCAGCCAATTTAGATCTGTACGTAAATCTTCACTATTTAAGACAATCCCTTGCGCCATGGCAGGTAATGAAAAAGCTGACAAAACAGCCAAAGACATTAATTCTAAATATTTATCTTTCATCGACATTTTAAAATCCTAGCTATTTTGTCGAATATCATAACGATATTTTTCATTTTTAAAGCATATGTATATCAATATTTGCAGAATTGATACACGAGAGGAATCTATAAGTGAAAAAGAGAATCAGTATCCGTCATCTCATCTTTTTCGCTCACGTTATACCTCTATATTTAAAGTTTATCTGTCGATGTTTTAAAAACCATCTGGGTTTTTCTTTTGCCAGTTCCAGCTATCTAACAGCATATCCGATAAACCAAAATGAGGTTTCCAGCCCAGCTCTTCAACAGCACGGGTATTATCGGCAAATGATGTCGCAACATCTCCAGCACGACGTGGTGCAAATTCAAAAGGAATTTGAATACCATTCACTTTTTCGAATGTCGTGGCAATTTCAAGTACAGAACAACCATTCCCAGTACCAATATTCCATGCACGGCAGCCCTGCGCATTTAGCCGATTATTTAAGGCACATAAATGTGCGTTGGCTAAATCTACGACATGAATATAATCACGAACGCCTGTGCCATCTATAGTCTCGTAATCATTGCCAAAAATAGACAGTTTTTCACGTCGCCCTACCGCAACCTGGGTGACATAAGGCATTAAATTATTTGGAATCCCTTGCGGATCCTCACCAATTTGACCGCTTTTATGGGCACCAACTGGATTAAAATAACGTAATAAAGCAATGGACCAACGCGTATCTGATACTGCCATCTTTTCTAATAACTGCTCGACAATCAACTTGGTATAACCATAATTATTGCTTGGCATACCTGTTGGCATCGTTTCATTTAAGGGTGAAACATTGGCTTCATCATAAACAGTCGCAGATGAGCTGAAGACCAAATTAAAGACTTTTGCTCGCTCCATCGCCTTAACCAAGCTAATCGAACCTGAAATATTATTTTCAAAGTACTTCAGTGGAAATTCTTGGCTTTCACCCACTGCTTTTAGACCAGCAAAATGAATAACAGCATCAATGTTATGGCTGTTAAAAATCTGATCTAAAATCTGTTGATCTAAAATATCACCTTCAATGAAGTCCAATGTTTTAGAGGTTAACGCTTGCACACGCTTTAAAGATTCTGCTGAACTATTCGATAAGTTATCGAGTACAACCACCTCATGGCTAGCATTTAAAAGCTCTAGACAGGTGTGCGAACCAATAAAACCTGCACCACCTGTCACTAATACTTTAGACATGTTCCTTTCCCATTAAAATATTGATGAGCCCTTGTGTCGACGCATCTAGACTGGATAAATCACTCTGTTCACCATTCAAAATAGGCAGTAGCTGATTGGCAATTTCTTTGCCTTTTTCTACACCCCATTGATCGAAGGGATTGATATTCCATAGTACAGACTGAACAAAGACTTTATGTTCATACATCGCAATCAACATACCTAGACTATATGGATTAAGTTCTTTTAGCAGTATGGTTGTACTTGGCTGATTACCTGCGTATTGCTTATAACTTTCTAAAGAGGCTACTTCTGCTGGATCTAAAGCTTGATTACCAAAAGCCAATAGCCGAGACTGTGCCAAACAGTTTGAGAGTGCCAAATGATGTTGTTCGATTAAGGACTCTGCATTGTCCACATAGGTAAACTGCTGTGCGTTATAGCGTTGTATAGGTGCGATAAAATCACTACTGACAGATTGTGTACCTTGATGTAACAACTGATAGAAGGCGTGTTGCGCATTCGGCCCAACTTCACCCCAAATAATCGGACAGGTATCCCATTGCACCTTTTGATCATTACGTTGGGTAGATTTACCATTCGACTCCATTTCAAGCTGTTGCAAATAGGCAGCAAAATACTTTAAACGACCATCATAAGGTAAGACTGCATGGGTCTGTATATCTAAGAAATTATTGTTCCAAGCCCCTAACAAGCCCATCAGCACAGGAATATTTTTTTCAAAAGGCGCATTTTGAAAATGCTGATCAATAGTATGTGCACCCGCTAAAAATTGCTTAAACCCGTCTACACCAATGGTGAGAGCAATGGGCAAACCAATACAAGACCACAATGAATAACGACCACCAACCCAATCCCACAATAAGAATTGGTTTTCAGCAGCAATGCCCCAAGCAGTCATTTTTTCAGGCTTGGTGGATACGCCAATGAAATGATGTTTCAAAATTTGAGGTTCTTGCCCTAAAGCCTTTTCTAACCAAATACGAACTGTTTGTGCATTGGATAAAGTATCAATCGTGCCAAAAGACTTAGATGAAATAATAAATAGTGTCGTTTCTGGACGTAACTGATGCAGCAAATCTGAAAGCTGAGTCCCATCAATGGTTGAGACAAAGTGAATATTTAAGGACTTTTCAGTGGTTTTTTTAAAGTCGGATAAGGCATGGCTGACCATCAGTGGGCCTAAATCTGAACCACCCACCCCAATATTCACCACATTTTGTATAACTTCACCTGTGGCACCACGATACTGTCCTGCATGAATTTTATCCACCAAGGCATACATATGTTCAAGTTGAGTATGTACCAACGCTGCAACATCTGCATGCTGCTGAGTATCTTTCGGTAAACGTAATGCCCAATGCATGGCTGCACGTTGTTCAGTATAATTAATACATTCAGATGAAAATAATCGTTGAATCCACGGTTTTAAATTTTGCGCATCTGCCCACTGCACTAAGTGCTGCAATACTTTTTGATTAATACGATGCTTACTAAAATCAAATAAAATTGGCGCTAAAGACACGCTTAATCGATCAAATCGTTGCGGATCTTCAGCAAATAGTTGTGTTAAATGCTTTAAATTAAACTCTACTTTTAACTCATTCAAACCTGAAATTACAGTATCTAAGTTTTCAATAGGATAGGGATAAATTGGCGCAGCCATTAGCGTCCTACTCCCATATAAGCAAAGCCTTGTGATTTGACATAGGCAGGATCGTAAATATTTCGACCATCCAAAATTAGTGGATGCTGCATGGTTTTAAGCAATGCAGGATAATCTGGGCTCCAATATTGCTTCCACCCTGTCAGTAGGCACAATGCATGTGCATCTTGAGTCGCTTCGTACTGGTCCTTGCAATAGATTAGATCTGTACGCTGTCCATATTCTTTTTCGATTTCAGGCAAGGCTTGAGGATCATGTAATTTTATAATCACACCCTGCGCCCACAGCGCTTTTAACATCGCATGAATCGGCGATTGTTGAATACGACCCGTATTTTCCTTAAAGGCAGCACCCCAAATCGCAACCGTTTTTCCTGCTAAGTTGCCTTGATAGTAATTCCACAACTTGCGGAACAAGATTTCTTTTTGCTGTTCGTTAATATCCCAGACTTGTGCCAACAATTGGCTATTGGCACCGCTACCCAATACGGTATGCGTTAAAGTCTGAATATCATGGGAAAAATTTTCCCCTCCAAAACCCGCACCAGGCGACAAATACGATGCTCCAATTCGACTATCTGCAGCCATCCCTTGACGAACATGTTCGATATCAATGCCAAGCTTTTCTGCAACAACGGCAAGGTCATTAATATAACTAATTCGCGTTGCCAACATGCCAGAAATACTGAGTTTTGTAAACTCAGCATCTAATACAGGCATGAACAGATATTGATTTTCTCGTGGGAATAATGGTCGTAACAATTCTTTAATTTTGATTTGAGTCTTCTCATCCCCGCAACCCACAATGAGCGGTTCTGCCTGAGTCATGCTAGATAGTGCATTACCTTCTTGGATCATATCCGGTAAATAAACCCACTGATCATGAGGCAAATGACCTTGAAATTTATCCGTACCGTGTAGCCCCAAGGTAGAAGCATTGATCATCAGTTTCGGATGGATGATTGGGCGCAATTTTAATTGTTTTAAAATTTCAATGCCCTGAGATTCTTCTGTTGGTAGAAAACTGAAAAAATAAGCATCTATGTCGAATGGAATTTGATCAAAATTGCAGTAAGTTAAAAAACCCTTTTCTTGTTGCTTATCAAGTAAATGTTTCACTGCATCATCTTGTGTATAAGACTGTTCAGATACTGCTTTTTTTAGGACATTGCACCAAAATATTTGATGCCCACACTCTGCCAACAATGCTGCCAACACACCTGCATAAAGAGTTTGTCCAAAGACTGCAACTTTCATCAATTTACCTTTATTTATAATTTGAGTTCTTGTATTAAATCCTTAAATGCGTCACCCAATTTTGGATGATCGATACCATAGTGTAGTACCGCCTTTAAATAACCAAGTTTACTGCCGCAATCAAAAGTTTGGCCTTTCATACGATAAGCTTCAACCATATCTGTTTGCTGTAACATCGCAATTGCATCAGTTAATTGAATTTCGTTGCCCGCACCTTTCGGTGTTTTTTCAAGCAATGTCATAATTTGAGCAGGAAGAATATAACGCCCAACAACAGATAAATTTGAAGGCGCTGTGCCAACAGCCGGTTTCTCCACAATACCTTGCATTTGAATACTATGCCCTTCCGCAGGCGTTGTTGCAACATCAACAATACCGTATTGATCCACCAAATGATCAGGTACAGCTTCCACCATAATTTGCGAGGCTTGAGTCTCGTTAAAGCGTTGGATCATCAAACTGAGATCATTCTCTGCTTCAACATCTTTAACCAACACATCGGGTAGCAATACCGCAAAATCATCTTCACCCACAACTGCTTTTGCACACAGCACCGCATGACCTAAACCGAGTGGCTGCGGCTGACGCACGCTAATCACACTGACATGTGGAGGCAGAATTTCTGTAATTTCTTTGAGTAAATCAAATTTCTTTTTATGTTCTAACGTTGTTTCAAGTTCAAAGTTGCGATCGAAATAGTTTTCAATTGATGCTTTTGAACTATGTGTCACCAGAATAATTTGCTCGATACCTGCTGCGACGGCTTCACGTATCACATACTCAATAGCAGGACGGTCCACAACCGTAACCATTTCTTTAGGAATAGATTTACTTGCAGGGAGAAATCGAGTACCGAGGCCTGCGACTGGGAGAATAGCTTTTTTGATCATTACAAATAGTTCACTAACAAAAATTTACGACTTGATTTCATCTTTAATTTTTTCAGGATCATTGCCTTGAAATAAAGACGGTCCAACATGACCCGGTGCATTAATACCTTCTCGTTTGGTCATCACACCAACTGTTTTAAACATGATTTTAAAGTCAACAAAAGTATTATGGTTATCTACATACCAAACATCACATTTAAAACGTTCTTCATAGTCAAGTTCATTTCGACCACTGACCTGTGCTAGACCAGTCATACCGGGTTTAACTTCTAAACGTCGAGCCTGCTCTGGTGAGTATAATGCGACAAAGTCTTTAAGCATGGGTCTAGGACCTACAATACTCATATCACCTTTTAAGACATTTATGAGTTGTGGCATTTCATCCAAACTAGTTGAACGAAGTTTTTGACCAAATGGTGTAATACGCTGGTCATCTGGCAATGGATTACCTTCTTTATCTACAGCATCTTTCATGGAGCGAAACTTAATCATTTTAAAAAGTTTGCCGTCTTTACCTGGGCGTTCTTGCAAGAAAAAAATTGGAGATCCTAAATTTTTACGAACCTTAAAAGCAACCAAGCAAAAAATTGGTGATAAAAGGATTAAGGCTATTAGTGAGATGACAACATCAACTAAGCGTTTCATTACTTAAATTACCACTCTTATTTATGAACTTTTTTTCGTAGAAAAGTATTATAAAATTTACCTAGGACTGAGCTAGGCACTAGTCTGAAGACTGATCTTACTAAGAACAGCATATTAGCATGAATTGGATTTTGCAGCTTAAGCTCTTTTTTTAAATTTAGTAATTGATGTTCACTCTTGATGTATTCGAGACCTTTTCGACGAGCATGCATACCATTACCAACACGTGCATGCAAAATCACTTCAGACAGATTTCCAACTTGGTAACTAGCGCCTAATACTCTTAACCATAAATTATAATCTTCCATAAATAAATGATGTTTGTACCCCCCTAGCTGAAGAATGATATCTTTTTTATAAGCAACTGTCATATGATTAAACGGACATCTACTTTGAGCAAATTGTTTAATTTCTTCGTGTTTAGTAGGTACTGCCTTCAGAACCTTAGCATCATTTATAGTTTGCTCAAACTCAAGAATTTGACCTCCAAATACAACAATATCAGGATTATTACTAATGAATTCAACTTGTTTTTGGAATCGATCAGGAGTGCAAATATCATCTGTATCCATTCGAAAAACCCACTCATTGGAGCAGTGTTCAAGACCAAAATTCAATGCTTTACCTAAGCCGACATTATTCTTTAATGGAAAAACTCTCAAAATAGAAAATAATCTTTTTTGCCAAGAATTTACACAATATTGTAACTCTTGTCCTAAAGGCCCATCTAAAACAAGAATAATTTCATTAGGTTTATTTTTTTGATCACACCAAATGCTTGTCATTGCATTATCAAAGAATTCTGGAGTTTCTTTGAAGTATAGAGACATAAGTACGGTAAAATTCATGTTAATCTAAATATAAGCTCATATATTGTTCGGACATCATCTTAGCTGATAATTTTACAGTATTAAAATTGGCTGTTTGCCTTGTTACTAATGAAAAATTACTAGAATTAATTAAGTTAGACGACTCAAGGTTTTTCTCTATAAATTCCCTATGTGGAGGAATATCTGATAGCAATGCATAACATCCACAAGATACCGCTTCAATTATACTCATTGGATATCCCTCTGAATCCGAATTAGAAATTATAAAATCGCTCACTTGATAGAATTTTTCTGGATTAGAAACCTGCCCTAAAAATTGAATATTTTCTTGGGTGTATTTTCTTTCACATAATTCTTTTTCAGGACCATCTCCTAAAAGTAACAACACATCTCTTTCTGTTGAATTCTCAATGAAAATTTGAATTAATTCCGGAACCTTTTTTCTACGTATGAATCTACCACTGTAAACAAAAACTCTCTTATTTGAGATGTTGTATTTTTCTTTTAACTTCAATCTAGACATTTCATCTAACTTATAGAAAACATTTTGATCAACCCCATTATTAATAGTTGTAATATTTAAATCCTTTAAATGATGCTTACAGTAATTTGACACCGCATTAGAACACCCTACAATATGATTAATTTTACTTTTTTTCAAAATACTAAAATGCATATAAGCCCCTATAAGCCCCTTAATAGCTCCATATTCTTTAGGGTAGTCTTTGTAAAACATACAGTGCACTGTCGAAATTTTTTTTAAACCTGAAATTTTAGAAGCTAATTTATCAGGATAAAAACCATGAGAATGAATACAATCAATTTTTCTATCTAATACAATTTTCAATAAATCATCTAATGGTGAATTACCTCCATCTAAATAATATATTTTTTCCATACCAACAATATCAATAAATTCTTTCAAATAATCTTGATTATGAGATGATCTTCTCAATGCCACAATATAGGGATCAAAAATATCTAAATTTAAAAATCTCAAAATGTTTAAAACGACATTTAGTGGGCCACAATTATAAATTTCAGGAACCAAATAAATAATTTTCTTCAAATCTATATACTCTTTTTAAAAAATTGGCTTAAAATAATCATCTAAAACAAATGGAACTTGTATCACCAAATTTATATATAAACTGAGCAAAAAATAGATAAAAACAAGTATCATCACCATAAATTTATTAAATTTTTCTTTTAAAATCAATGGTATTAAAAATATCTCAGCATAAGTAAATAACGTTGATACTCTACCACTTAAGATTAAAAAATCATAAAAACCAAATCTTAAACCTACCCCAATTGAATATATAATTGTTAAATAATCAAATATTTTATTATTTTTAGGTCTAAAAAAAACAAATATCAACAATAGAATAACCGATCTTAAATTTACTGGATGTAAAATTGATCGCTCTTCAGAATAAGAAGTATTTGAATAATTAGAAATTCTATCGGTTAGAAAAATCAATCCCAAAGAACTAAATAATCTACAAACTACAAACACAGCAACAACTAGCAACAAAATCTTGATTGAAAATTTAATCTTTTTTATAGTTAATATTTTCCGCACTAAAGATAAATTAAATAGATAAATTAAAACAACTACATTATGAAAAAAAGCTCCAAACAAGAAAAAAAATAGTCCTTTTAATTTACTCTTATTAGCCAGCAACAAAGACAAAGAAAAAAATACAGCAGCAACAGCCAGCCCCTGCCTAATTTGCATTAGTTGGTGATTTGCAAAAAATACTGGTATATAACAGAGTAAGACTAAAAAAGAATTTGCCTTAAAATTATCTGATGCCTTCTTTATAAAAAGGAAAGTAACAAAAGAAATAAATAACGAGAATATTGTAAAAGAAAAACCAAGATTAAAGAAAATTTTTGCTAAATAACCATAACCAACTTCTACGCCAGTAGAGTCATAGAAAGATTTAATCCCCAAACTATAATTGTTAATCGTGTTAAAAATATAAGCATATACATCTGTATCTCTTGTGCCACCACGAAATGCCACTATCAAAGCAAAAAGACTAGCAACTACCCAGTAAGGTATAAAATCACGACGGACGATGAAAATATTATTTTTCATGAATTTTCTTTAATCATTAACAAAATTTTTGATAATTTAAAAACATAAGACTCTCTATTATAATACTTTTCAAAAACTTGATTAATATCTGATTTTAATGATAAAGCAACATGCGATGAATTTTCGATTTTTAAAATTTTACTTAGTAAAATTTCAGGACTTTCATCTATATTATGTTTTATAAAAAAATTATATTCGTTGAAATATAACTTATAATCAGAAACAACATCTGAGTATATTGGTATCAATCCTACTGACAAATAAGAGTTCATCTTTGTAGGGGTAGATACATTATTAACAATATGATCGGAACGTAACAAAAATCCATATTTATGTTTGGCTAACTCAAAGTCTAAATCTTGCAAAGAAACATACTTAATATCATAATTTTTAATATTAAATTTACGCAACAACTCCAATGCAAACTCTCTTTCTTTTGTTAACAATGTAATTTTAGAATTTTTTATATTCTTCTCCAAAAAAGAATATAAAGCAAGCATATCTTCTATACATTGCCATTTAGCAAGACTGCCTGCGTATACAAAATTAGGTTGCAAATATTTACTTTCATCATTTATTAAACCTAATTGTATTTCTTTATTAAAACAAGGCATTATAAAGTAATTTTCACTTTTAATATTATACGTTGTATCAAAGTAATCTTTCATTTTCAAAGATACGTAAATATTTACTTTAGATCGACTAAGCGTAAATTTTTCAAAAAACTTCCATAAAGTCTTTCTCCACAACGATTTTGTAGTCATATAAGCTTCTTCAGCGACAACCCCCTGAAACCAATTAAAAGCTATAGCCTTAGGGTTTATAATTTTTACGAAAAAAAACCACTTAGCTTCTATAGTTAAAATGTTATCGTATCGCTTCAAATCTCTAATTTTACTTGACTTATAAACATTATACCCACTTATTTCAAAAGCATTTTGTAGTATATCAATATAGTATTCTGTAGCATCATTCACAGAACCGTCTGGAAGAAAAAATAAAACACTATTACTCATTACTAAGAGTCTCTAAAATATCAACAATTTTTAAACAAGCCTTACCATCCCCATAGGGATTATGCGCACGAGACATAATTTCATATTCATTTTGATTATGTAGTAACTTTTCAGCTTCTTTTACTAAAGTTACTTTATCACAACCTACTAACTTTACTGTACCTGCAGCAACAGCTTCTGGTCTTTCAGTCGTATCACGCATGACAAGTACAGGTTTCCCCAACGAAGGAGCTTCCTCTTGAATACCTCCGCTATCTGTAATAATAAAATATGACTGACTCATTAAATAAATGAAATCTTCATACTGCAATGGATCGATCAAGTATATATTTTCAATATTACATAGTATTTCATTTACTGGTTCTTGAACATTAGGATTTAAATGAACCGGATAAACAATATCAATATCTGGGTTATTGATTGCAATCTGCCTTAATCCTTCACAAATATTGATGAAGCCTTGCCCAAAGTTTTCTCGTCTATGCCCTGTCACCAATATAATCCGTCTATTATAAGTCAATGGATATTGAGCACTTATTCTATTTTTTATTTTTTCTCTAAGTTCAGGTTGACTTTCAATTTTATGTACTACATACAGCAACGCATCGATGACCGTATTCCCCGTCACAAAAATATCATTATTTTTCTTTCCTTCTTTTAACAAATTATTCTGACTTTGAACTGTAGGCGCAAAGTGATAGTTTGCCAATACACCTGTCAACTGCCGATTACCTTCTTCTGGCCAAGGTGAATAAATGTTGTAAGTTCTTAAACCCGCTTCAATATGACCTACTTTCACTTTTGCATAATATGCAGCAAGGCTAGCCGAAAATGTAGTAGATGTATCTCCGTGCACAAATACTATATCTGGCTTAAAATCTGCTAATACATCTCGTAAACCTCCTAAAACATTGGCTGTAATATCATATAAATCTTGTCCAGCTTTCATGATGTTAAGATCATATTCAGGCACAATCTCAAAAATTTCCAAGACTTGATCTAACATTTGTCGATGTTGGGCGGTAACACAAACCCGAGTATCAAAATGATTATTATTTTTAAATGCTTTTACTAAAGGTGCCATTTTAATAGCTTCTGGTCGTGTACCAAAAACAATTAATATCTTCTTCATACTTTAAACCTTGAGATAAAATAGATCATACAAACTGTAAGCAAAATTTCTCCAAAAATCATTGAAAAAAGAATGCCATTAATTAAAAAATAGGGTACTAATGCACTATTAAGCAAAACCGCAATAATGCCTGCTATAAAAAAAGAACACATATAATATTTATCATTTTTACTTGCAGATAAATATTGGATACCAATAATATTGTTAATTACACCAAAAAATAGCCATATCATCATTGTTGCTAAAATATAACTATATGCACTAAAATCCACCCCATACATTGTAGTGACTACGTATTCAGAAAATATTGCAAAAAAAACAGCAACACACAATGCTGTACCACCTATAAAATACAAAAGTTTTGCGATATATGGCTTAGCCAGTTTTTTGTCTTGTACTTTGTTACAACTAATCGGATATAAAGCCTGAGTCAATGGTGTGAACAATCCTACGATTGCACGAAACAGTTTTTCTAAAGCAGAAAAATAACCGACTACTGTGTTATTTGTAACGAGAGACAATATAATTATGCCTGATGAGGTAAGTAAATTACTCATTACAGAAGTATAAAAAAGATGTGAACCACCATATAAATACTGTTTTATGGTGGATATTCTTTGAATTTTGAATTTAACCTTGAAACTAAAAAATACAATATATAAAGAAATCAAAGATGCAATAATAATTCCGACTGAGGTCAATAAGGGTACAAGCAAATAATCAGATGTATGTTTGACTAATAGAAATATTGCAATAGTGAAAATTGTTTTCGAAATAATATTAATAATTGTAATATATTTCATACGTTCTATGCCCTGAAAAAACCAAACCGGGAACAAAACCTGACCTAGTACTGTACCAAAAGTTAAAATATACACTAGAGCATCATTTCCAATTTTTTCAAAACATAGAATTATCAACAATAAAATAATGAAAGAAATGAAAAGGAGTAAGATCTTAATAGTCATGACACAACTAAAGATTTCGACTAATTTCTTTTTATCATTCTTATGATTGGCAACTTCACGTGTGGCCGAAAAATTAAACCCATAATCAGTAAGTACTATAAAGTAGCCGACTACAGCCGTTGCAAACGCAATCAAACCAAACTTCTCTGCACCCAGAACTCTTACCAAATAAGGCAGAGTTAATAAAGGCAAAATATAATTTAAGCCCTGTAAGGTTGTCAAGGAAAGAAAATTCTCAAGAAACCTTTTTTTTTCAGCTATATTCATAATTCTTCAACAACAGAATAAATATATCTAACATATATTTTTTGACAAATTAACTTGGACTCTATAAATAATCTATTCAATTTTTAATTATGGGTTATTCCTAATAATAACCCTTCACCTTACGTATTTAAGTAGTTGGTAGTTTTAAACAAAAATTGATTTGGTTTTGTAAAAAAATAAAGCTATCAACGACAAATCTAGTCAAACCAGCTCCACCTGTCACTAAAATCTTCATAAATATCCTAAATTTTGAAATTCAACGCATTAAGGTATAGCATTTATATTGTTATCCTTAATTATACCATTTAGATCATGAATTTAAATTGAATTTAATATAATCACCCTTTATTTATTACCATTTGATGTATAACCATCCACATATTGTTTTAATATCGTAAACAGTTCATCCAAATCATTAATATACTGATACTGCTCAAGTTTTGTAAAAATTTGATAAATATCTAAATATTCAAAGTATTTCTCATACGACCTCAAAATCCGTTCATGCCCAGTTTTTTCCACGCCTTCCGCATCAATCAACAACTCTTCATACAATTTCTCGCCAGTTCGCAATCCAGTAAATTCGATTTTGATATCACCAACACCATTTTCATCTATCGGTTTAAAACCACTCAAACGAATCATTTGTTGCGCCAAATCGACAATTTTAACCGGCTCACCCATATCCAATAAAAACACATCACCACCAGTGCCCATCGCACCAGCCTGAATCACCAACTGTGCAGCTTCAGGAATCGTCATGAAGTAACGTGTGACCTCGGGGTGTGTCACTGTAACAGGTCCACCTTTCGCAATCTGTTTTTTAAACAAAGGAACGACAGAACCAGATGAACCTAATACATTACCAAAACGAACAATACTGATTTGAGTTTTAGGATTTGTCGATGCCAAACCTTGGCAATATAGTTCTGCCATACGTTTTGAAGCACCCATGACATTAGTCGGGCGTACGGCTTTATCGGTCGAAATTAATACAAAAGTTTCTACGCCTTGATTAACTGCTGCATCGACACTACGAGCCGTACCAATCGAGGTATTATAAACCCCTTCAAAAGGATTAGCCTCAACTAAAGGTACATGTTTATAGGCTGCGGCGTGATACACCGTTTGCACTTGGTATTGCTGAATAATACGTTCTAATTTTTGCTGATTGGTGACAGTTCCTAGGACTGGAATGACTTGAATGCCTGAATTTTGTAATTCTCGATCGATGCAGTACAGAGCAAACTCCGTCATCTCAAATAAGATTAAGAGTTTTGGCTGATGTTTCACTATTTGACGGCACAGCTCTGATCCGATGGACCCCCCTGCCCCAGTGACCAGCACCACTTTATCTTGAATATTTTTTTGTAATAATTCAGGCTTAGGCGGTACAGGATCACGTCCAAGCAAATCAATAATATCTACTTCTTGAATATCTGAAACACTCACCTGACCATCGACCAATTGTGTGACACCGGGCAATTCCATGATTTTCACTTGAGCTTGCTCAAAGGATTCTATCAGCTGTTTTTTTCGGCTGCGTCCTACGGATGGCATTGCCAATAGGATTTCTTCAATTTGGAATTTGGCTATTTGTTTTAACGCTTTTTGCGGTGCATAAATGCGTAAACCACTGAGTGACTGACCTTGTAAAGACTTTTTATCGTCAATAAAAAATACCGGCAGATAATTGTCTGAACGATAAAGTGCGGCCGCAATTTGTTGACCGGCTAAACCTGCTCCATAAATTGCCACCCGTTTACGATTTTGTTTTTTAGCAAAACTTCGTAAAGTCACATAGCGCAATACTGCACGACTCCACCACATCCATGAAAACAGCACAAAGCCATACATGAGTGGAATACTCATCGGAATAAAGGCTAAATTAAGTTTTTTGATGGCATACAAAGCAACAATTTGAATAAAGGCCGCAATGGAAATACGTAGTAAATAATCTTCATTAAAAGATCGAACAATGGCACGGTAAATACCGAGTAAGGCAAAAATGGCCACGCCCAGAATAGCAACAAATATGTACCAATAATCCAGACCCGACATTACCGCTACATCAGGCTTAGCCAAACGAATGGCATATACCAGCCACATAATAATCGGCAAGACGCACAAATCCATCGCCACTAAAACCATTTGTTTTTGATGGCGCGGCAATGAAGCTAGGTAACGGATCAGGTCTTTCACGTCAGGCTCAGATGCTAAGGGAGAAAAAGTTTTGGCGCTATTATACGCCAAAGCGTTGGGTTTTGAATTTTAGCTCATTTTAGTCATGACATTTTCAATCGCATGTACTGTTTTCACAATACTTTCTTCCGAAAGTGTTGGATGTACCAAGAACATTAGGCTTGATTCACCCAATTGTTTTGCATTCGCCAAACGTTGTGCGGGACGCCACGGTGTACCATCAAAGGCATGTTCTAAATAGACTTCCGAACAAGAGCCGCTAAAGCATGGCACAGCTAGTGCATTTATTTCGGCCATGATGCGGTCACGTGACCATCCTTCAGGCAAACTATCTACATTAACTTGTACATAGCATTTATAGGCTGCATGGATATATTCTGAAGATGGCTGAGATACCGTAAAATATGGACTATGTTCAAAAGCGGCTAATATACGTGCCATATTAGCATTCCGCTGTGCTGTCCACGTTGGCATCTGTTTCAGTTGTAGACGACCAATCACTGCCTGCATTTCCATCATACGCCAGTTGGTCCCAAAATGGTCATGCAACCAACGGAATCCCGGCGGATGTTGCTTGTTATAGACCGTATCGAAGTTTTTACCGTGATCTTTGTATGACCACATTTTCTTCCACAAATTTTCATCATTAGTAGTGACCATCCCGCCTTCGCCACCAGTGGTCATAATTTTATCTTGGCAGAATGACCACGCTCCAATATGACCAATTGAACCCGCTGAACGACCTTTATACATGGCACCATGGGCCTGAGCGCAATCTTCAATGACATATAGACCTTTTTCTGCAGCCAACTGCATAATCGGGTCCATATCGCACATCCAACCCGCCAAATGTACGCAAATGATGGCTTTGGTATTCGGTGTGATCACCGCTTCAATCGTACGGCGTGAAATATTTTGCGAATCAAGTTCGACATCAGCAAAAATCGGATTGGCACCGGCAGTCACAATAGAACTGGCAGAAGCTAAGAAGGTACGAGAAGTGACAATAACATCATCACCTGCGCCACTATCTAAGGCTTTCAAAGCAAGATCCAAAGCAACGGTACCATTTGCGACAGCAACCGCATGCGATGTTCCCACAAACTGTGCAAATTCCTTTTCAAATTCACGGCATTCTTGCCCTGTCCAATAGTTGACTTTATTGGATAAAAGAACTTTTGAGACCGCCTCCGCTTCAGCTTGTGTGAAACTTGGCCACGGTTCAAATGCACTGTTTAACATGGATATTTTCCTAGTTTAAAAATTTATTTTGCTGTCAAAATCCAGGCTGGATTACCAACAACGGTCACTCCGGCAGGTACACTTTTGGTCACCACTGCACCCATACCGACAATAGCGCCCCGACCAATAATTAAAGGCTGCTCAGGTGAGCCTTGTTTAATCACTGCGCCTGCACCGATATAAGCATGATCTTCGATATGGATATTGCCGTTGCATTTTACGCTCGGTGCAAAAGTAACGAAATCCCCAATGATGCAATCATGCTCGACATAGCTATATAAATTGGCATGAAAGCATTTGCCGATTTTGATATTGGATGTAATGGTGACAAATGGGCTAAGTGCTGCACCTTCAGCAATTTCAGCATCATCCATAAAAATGACGTTATCGGCTGAAATTGACCAAAGCTTAATATCATCAGCAGCTAAACGGTTGGCAATTTTTTCACGGACTTTACTATTAGCAATCGCAATTTGTACGTATTTTTCAGCTGCTGATTCAACTAAAAAAGCGTGGTAATTCATGGCACGATGACCATTTATTTCGACCATTGAATTGAGTGCATCATCAATAAATACAATTTCTGAAGTGTCGTGTTCACGGAGCAATTGCTGACGTGCAACAGGCATTAAACTGCGTCCACAACCTGAAACACCATAAATCGCATAGAGCTTAGTCATTTTTATGCTCCGATGAGCCGGTAAATTTGCTCATAGTCGCCTCACCTTCGGCACTGATATCATCCTTAGCAATCACCTTCTGAATTGTTTTCAGCATGATTTTAAAATCTAGCCACAACGATTGGTGTTCCACATACCAAGTATCGAGTTCAAATTTCTTTTCCCAGGAAATAGCATTGCGTCCATTTACTTGAGCGTGCCCGGTAATTCCCGGACGGACATTATGGCGTTTGGCTTGTTCTGCATTATATAAAGGTAAATATTCCATCAGCAGTGGTCGTGGCCCGACAATACTCATATCGCCTTTAATCACATTCCAAAGTTCCGGCATTTCGTCCAAACTTGTAGCACGCAACATTTTACCAAATGGCGTTAAGCGTTCACTATCGGGTAAGGGGTTGCCTTGAGCATCCATCGCATCTTTCATGGTACGAAATTTAATCATTTCAAAGGGTTTGCCATGTAAGCCGGGACGCACCTGACGAAACAACACTGGCGAACCTAGATTTTTTTTCACCTTATAAGCCACCAAAGCATACACAGGAGATAATAGCACCAGCGCAGTTGAGGCAATTGCAATATCCAGTACACGCTTTAACATGGGTTCATTCATTCGGTTGATTTAACAGATTAGCTAAGAAGCTTTATTTCACGATTATAAATAAGATTCAAACAACAACATATTTAGAAAATGTTTTGCTGATTGAACCCATCACAACTTGGTCGATTAACATCTATTGCACGGAATTATAGATCCGTCCAACGACGATTCACTGAAGTTCCAGGATTATTCACACTCAAGACCTTGGCATAATTTCCTGCAGCCGTTGCATTTTCTGGAATGTCCTTGGTTACCACACTACCGGCGCCAATCGTTGCATTATCACCAATTTTGACATGTTCAATAATGCAGACATTGGGTCCAATATAGACATTATCGCCAATTTCCGCTGCTTGACGTCCTCCATTGGCACCAATGGTGATAAATTGAGACAGATTCACATTGTTACCGATAATCGTCGTCGGATTGACCACCAATGGTCCACCATGGCCAATATATAAACCATAGCCAATTTGAGTCGTGGTATGGATATCAATGCCATACTGCTTTTTTTTATAATAATAAATAGGATAGGCAAACTTCGCCCAAAATGATTTTGCACTGGCTAAACGCAGCCAAAACGAAAAATTAAAGCCACGGTTAAAAAAATAATTTTTCAGAAATGCTTTGACCGTCACTGTACCCGTGTAACGATATAAATCACTTTTAATATATTTCAAAGTCATACGTTTAACTCAGATCCGGATATAAATTCAGGCAAAAATTTTAGCCATGCAATTGATATGCTTTTTAGATCATTCCCATTTCTGTCAGCATGTGGCGATTCACTTGATGCACATCATATTTATTTAAGGCAATTTCACGCGAACGCTGCCCCATGTAATCAATCAGTTTCGGAGCTTCAATAAAATAGCGCATAGATTGCACTAATTCATCTACCGATTTCACTGCCACTAAATAACCATTCACCCCATGATTAACGGTTTCACGACAGCCTGGTGCATCCGTGGTAATCACTGCACGACCCATCGCCATGGCTTCTAATACCGTACGTGGCGTGCCTTCACGGTAAGAGGGCAACACATAGATTGAACTGGCTGCAATTGCAGGTCGAACATCACTCAGTTTACCCCAAAAATGAAGTCGTTGATCCGCAATCCAACAATCCAATTCGGCTTGTGCAATCGCAGATGGATTATCATCAATCCAACCGACCAAATGAAATTCTGCTGCTGGATAATCTTGTTTAATGATGCGCGCCGCTTCTGCATATTCACGTACGCCTTTGTCACCCAATAATCGTGCAATCAGCAAAAAAGATGCTTTAACCATACCCGCATCATTTTTCGGTAACGGCATCACCTTAAAATCCTGCACATTAACGCCCGAACCATTCACCACCACTGTGGGCTTATCGGCAGCGAGCAAATGCATGTCTTGAAATAATTTAAAATCGTCTGGATTTTGGAAAAAGACTTTATTGGCATGTTTTAAAGCTTGAGCGTATAGACCATGCACCATTTTTTGGAAAATACTGCGTTGTCCCGACTCCACATTTTGGAAGGCATAGCCTAAACCGGTAATCAAAGCAAAACGTTGAGGAACTTTAGCCAGCCATGCTGCCAAGGTGCCATAAATCACCGGTTTAATGGTATAAGACAGCACCACATCGGGCTGAATTTGGCGAATGTGTTGATATAAATGTTTGAGTAATTTCAAGTCCGCAACCGGATTCGTCCCCGTGCGCTGCATCGGAATCTCATGTACCTGATAGCCAAGTGCAATGAGTTTTTGATGTTCATCCGGAAATTGATTCAGCTCAGGTGCCATGATATGCACCTCATAGCCGAGTAAGGCAATCGCCTCCAATAATTTGCCACGAAAATTCAATGCAGAAGGTAAAAAACTGCTGATCATTAAAAATTTCATGCGTTTTGACTCCACATCTGCATGTATTGCTGACTCACATGGTCAATGGAAAAATTGGTTTCAACCCGCTGACGCACTAATTGCTTCATGTTTATTTTTTCATTTGAACTAAGTTGAACATAATTCAAAATGGCTTGGGCTAAAGCTTTCGAGTCTCGTGGCGGTACAATCCAGCCAAAGTCATCGACAATAAATTTAGCATCGCCCACATCGGTACTAATACACGGCAATCCCGAAGCCATAGCTTCAACCAAGACATTAGGAAATCCTTCGGTAATCGAGGTCATTAAAAAGGCATCAATCGACTGATAAAAAGCAGGCATATCCGAGATTTGATCGAGTAACTGAACTTTTTCACTCTCTAATTGATACTGCTCAAATAATGCTTTCACTTCAGGATGCTCCAAACTGGCGCCCCCACCCGCAATTTTAAATCGAATCGGATGGTCTTTGAGTAAGCTCATGGTTTCAAATAAATAAGGATAACCTTTAGCGGTATGATAACGCCCAGCAAAACCAATCGTAATCGGCTGATGTAACTCCAGATTAGGCTGAAATTGCTGCAAAAACACCCCATTTGGAATCACTACGCTTTGCGGATTATTTAATCCATATGTTTGATGCTGAATTTGTGAAGAATGCGCACAATACACAATACCCGTAGGCTGACTAGACAAATATCGACTCAGAATTAATGCTGTTTTGGTACTCAAAGACTCTTCTTTGGTCGAGGCCAAAGAATGATGAATGCCCCAAAAAAAGTTGGGTGCTTGTTTTAAACCTAATAGACTTAAACTGGTCAATACATTGGCATGATACATCCAACATTGCACAGCGTGTGGTGCCCACTGCTTCAGTAATTGACGCAGTTTTAAAGTCACTGGCAAGGTATTTATACCATTCCAACCTAAGGCATAATGCGCCTGACAACGCTGCAAAGTTGTTTGATAGATGCTAGAGCTTTTCATCAATGCAATCACAACATGTTGATATTGCGATTCTGTTTGCTCAATCAAGCGTGCTAGCATCATTTCTGCCCCACCGACACCAGCAAAATTAGTGATGACATGCACAATGGTCGGTTTCGTTGCACTCATTGTGTTTGCTCCATCAAGCTAAGATACTGCTGTTGCACGGTCTGCTTATTGAACTGTTGACAATGTTGCTCAAAGTCATCAAGTATATAGTCTACATAAGCACCATATATGGCTTGCTGCATGGCATTCACCATCGCAGCTTGATCACTACAAGGTACCAATAAACCAAATTTTGAATCTTGCAAAATTTCCATCGGGCCACTTGGACAATTGGTACTTACCACTTTCACTTGAGATGCCAATGCTTGAATCAATACACCCGGCAAGCCTTCCCAATTGGAACTTAAAACAAAGAGTGCTGCATATTTAAAATAGGCATAAGGATTGGCATCAAAACCGGTCAGGTCCACCACTTCCGTTAAATGAAGTGATGTCCGTAATGCTTCGAGCTCAGACCTCAACTCACCTTCACCCAGAATAATTAAACGTGTTTCAGGATGTGCTTGATGCAGTTCAGCAAAAGAGCGAATTAAAAAAGCAAAATTTTTCGCTTCGGTTAAACGCCCTATTGCCAAAATAACCTTGTGATCTTTGCCAAAAAACCGATGCTGAACCGGTGCTTTCAGCTTTTCAAAATAAGCCGCATCTAAAACAGGATTATAGATAGTCTTTAAATTATTGGTTTGATATTGATAATAGTCACGAAAATCATCTCGCACCCCATTTGAGACACAGACCACTTGCGCTGCATCACGATAGGTCCAATTCACCAAAGTTTGAAAAAGCCATTTTTTTATCCCTGACAATTTCATATTTTTTGATGGGGTCGAGACTTCACGGAAAATTAATTTCACTGGCACTTTTGCCAGTTTTTTTGCGATCCCACAGACAATATTACTGTGCGTTTGCGTCGCAACCAACACTTGATAGTTTTCTTTTTGCAACAGTAATTTTAAAGGCTGTATCGCACTAATTACCCGACCACAAGCCAAATCAACCAAGTTAATTTTAGGACTAACTTCAGGCAATAATTTTGATTTTTCACCCGTGAGGTTACAAACCACCAAATCAATATTAAGTCCTTGTTCAGCAAAGCTATTTGCCAGTTGAATCACTGTACGTTCTGCACCACCGCCACCCAATGTGGGCAAAAAGAACATGACTTTATTCAACATGATGAACGACCTAGCAATGGGAGATTAAAAATGATGTTGTTGCGCAGCTTGTTTTGCATTTTGCAGTTCAATAGCGCGCTGCACACGCTGTTGATAATCACTAATACCCATTAATTCAGCATCGCTGACACAGGTATCTTTAATTTTGGCTTGGAAGTCGGCAAAACTGGAAACGACTTTTGCAGGTGCACCGACTGCGACAGAATCATCCGGAATATCTTTGGTTACCACAGAACCCGCACCAATCACCACATTCGAACCAATGGTTACACCCGGCATGACAATCGTATTCACCCCAATAAACACATGAGAACCCACTTGAATTGGCGCAAAGCGTTGATAGCGTTGACCCTCAGTATTCTTTACTAAACAGGTGCTGCCATCATGGGTAATAAATTTCACCCCTGAAGTGACCGTGACATGATCACCGATACTGACTAGAAATGGCTCTGAACCCCAACTTTTAATATAAATGCGGCAATGCTCACCAACCTTCACCCCTTTTTTACGCGCATACGCCACACTGCCTTTGAGCATAAAATAAGCCAAGTCAAAAATTGCAGTGAATACGGATTTAATCAATGCCATGCACGATACCTAAACGGTAAATAGAGAATGAAAGTGGGCTATTTTACGCTGATTTTCAGCCCAGACCTAGACGCATTTTTCGCAGTAGACTTGGGTTAAAAATTAAGGGTTAAATTCAATCTAAAAATGAATGAAAGCCAAAGTACTATTTAATCTTTTTCGCAGGTACACCGACATACACGCCCGATTCAATTAAAGGTTTTGTCACAAGGCTACAGGCCCCAATCACCGTATCATTGGCTATCTGAACACCATCTAATACCGTCACACGTGCACCGAGCCAAATATTTTCACCGAGCTGTACACCTTGCTTGGTAATCGCATCTTTGACCAATACATCTGGATCATCAAATTTATGATTACTGGCAATAATAATACTTTGCGTACCGATACGGGTGTTATCGCCAATGGTCACCCCACCGCAACCATTAATAAATGATTTGGAATTAATACTGACATCTCGACCAATTTCAATCTGACCGCCAAAGCATTTGATATAACAACTTTCACCAATAAAACTATGATCTGCAATGTGTAATGAAGCACCCTTTTCTACAATCAAACTAACCTGATCGCCAATATGGACATGCTTACCAATTTTCACATCACCTGAAATTTCCAAGCAGCAATTCTTACCAAAATGTTTAAATTGGGTCCCAAAAGCCAAGTTATAGAAAAACTTGCGGCCTTGTGCACTTAGCCAATTAAGCAGTTTTAAGGCTTTAAAAAACATCATTTTTTAGCGCTCCATACCGCATATGAAATGGCAAAGTTATAGAAAATCAGCGATACAGGTACCGCCAGCAACATATAAATTTTATTTTCGACACAGAAATATAAAGCGGCAAATAAGCCAATTTTAATGATCAGTTCTACAATTTGTAATTTAAATAATACCTGACTATTGCGCTTCGCAATTAAAAAGGCAGAACTTGGTGGATTACAGAATATTGCCCAGTAACCCAATGCCAAAATCGCAAAATAGTGAGAAATACCGATCCATTCCTGACTAAAAATCAATAAATATACTGATTCCGGTAAAACAAAGAAAATGGCAAAAAATGGTAAAGAAACCAAACTCAGCAACACACTACTTTTAAATGCATCTTGTGCCGCATCAGAATGTTTAAATTTACGAATAAAGAATTGGCGTAGGGTTTGCGAAATTAAATTAATTGGCACCCGCAGCGTACGTTCAACAATGGCATAAAAGCCCATCGCCTGCACACCAACAAAATGAGACACCGCATAATAAGGTAGGTTGTGTGAAAAACTGTTCAGCAAAGCGTGTGGGGTATTGCTATAAATAAAGTCTTTATAGCCTTTAAATGCATTCCAACTAACTTGATACAATTGATGCTTCAGTACATAGATGAATACTGCCAGCACCATCAACACTGAACTAATATTATAACTGTTAATTAAGCTGATACTGAACACGAGCGGCAATGACAATTGTACTGCCACCACGATCAAACTGCGAAAAATATTCAGTCCTGCACAGAAAAATTCTTGATGCGCGGCGAACTGATAATTGTATAAGCTTTGAATCAGGGTATTCGCCATAACACCACTAACAATTGCCAACACTATACTGAACTCTAAAAAGAAACTCAGCACAACTGCCGACACAAAACTGATCACTAAAGAGAACACAGCACCTTCAAACATTAGGCTTTTTTTATCGGACTCTTCTGCGACCAATAAGGCTTGATCCAGTCTTAAATTGGCAATGGTCGATAAAACACTGACCACCGCCAATGCAATACCGTACGCACCGAAATCATGGACAGAATATAAGCGCGTTAAAAAAGGAAGTGCGGTAAATGTGATTACCGCACCGACCAATAAACTCGCTGTAATTAAGCCAATCGACTGATATTTGGCGACGAGGTGTTGCATCATGTCAGATTATTAACATACCAACGCATCGCCAATTGAATCCCTTCTGCAATTTTAAATTGTGGTTCATAGCCCAAATGCTGCTGAATTTTCGCAATACTGGCTTGTGAATGACGAACATCCCCTGCTCGGAACTCACGATACACAGGATCGCGTTCAAAATTCACTTGATTTTCTGCGAGTGCCACTTGAATTGCACGATACAACTCATTCAAAGTCGTACGATCACCCACTGCCACGTTATAGACCTGATTTTTCGCCGCTTCATCTTGGGTTGTTGCCGCTAAAATATTGGCTTGCACTGTATTGTCAATGAAACAAAAATCACGACTGGTTTCGCCGTCTCCATTAATGAAGACATCTCCACCTGCGATCATAGACGACGTCCATTTCGGAATCACCGCCGCATAAGCACCGTTTGGATCTTGGCGCTGACCAAAAACATTGAAATAGCGTAGACCAATTGCTTTAAAGCCATATGTTTTTGCAAAAACATCTGCATACAGCTCATTAACATACTTAGTCACTGCATAGGGTGAAAGCGGTTTACCGATATTTTCTTCGACTTTGGGCAATGCAGGATGATCACCATACGTTGAACTACTCGCCGCATAGGTAAAACTCGAGACCTGAGCATCACGTGCGGCAACCAGCATATTTAAAAATCCTGTGATATTGGCGCTATTGGTCAATATAGGATCTGCAATAGAGCGAGGTACTGAGCCTAAAGCTGCTTCATGCAATACATAATCCACGCTTGTGCAGGCATTTTGACAATCTGTAATGTTACGAATATCACCTTCAATGAAGCGAAAATTTGCCCATTGCGCTGTTGATACTAAACCTTGAACTTCATCCAAGTTATGCTGATGGCCCGTGGCGAAGTTATCTAAACCCACAACTTTTTGGTTCAGTTTTAACAAGGTTTCCAATAGGTTTGAACCGATAAATCCTGCAACACCTGTCACCAACCATGTTTTCGGTGCTTGTTGCAATTGTGCACAAACCGTTTGATATTGGCTCATTTTCATATCCTAAAATGTGGTGAATTACAGACGCAAATCAGATTCAGATTGATCGAGTACATATTTCAAGTCATACAACACATGACTCGCCTTACCTAAAGCACGAATTTCTGCTGCACCCATGGCTTTAAATTGCTCATGTGCTACTGCCAAAATCACTGCATCATATTGACCATTTTCAAGACGAGCTACTGGCGTAATACCGTATTCATGTTGAGCTTCAGCAGTATCGATCCAAGGATCATACACATCCGCTTGAATATGATATTCCTGCAACTCATGCACTATATCGATAATTTTGGTATTTCGAATATCGGGACAATTTTCTTTAAAGCTTAGACCTAGCACCAGTACTTTTGCACCTTCGACCTGAATCTTTTTCTTGATCATACCTTTGACAAGCTGGGTCACCACATAAGCCCCCATACTGTCGTTTAAACGACGGCCTGCCAAAATAATTTCAGGGTGATAACCAATCGATTGTGCTTTATGGGTTAAATAGTAGGGATCGACACCAATACAGTGCCCTCCAACAAGCCCCGGACGGAACGGTAAAAAGTTCCATTTGGTTCCTGCCGCCTGCAACACTGCTTCCGTATCGATATTCATTTTATTGAAAATCAACGCCAACTCATTAATTAAAGCAATGTTGACATCACGCTGAGTATTTTCAATGACTTTGGCTGCTTCAGCCACTTTAATACTGGGTGCTTTATGCGTACCCGCCTCAATAATCAGGTTGTAGACTTCATCTACATAATCTGCAATTTCAGCTGTAGAGCCAGAAGTAATTTTCAAGATATTAGTCACGCGGTGCAATTTATCACCCGGATTAATACGTTCTGGACTATAGCCTGCATAAAAGTCTTGGTTGAATTTCAGCCCTGAAACGCGCTCTAACACTGGAATACATTTTTCTTCTGTTGCACCCGGATAAACAGTAGATTCATAAACGACTACGTCACCTTGTGAAAGAACTCGACCAATACTTTCCGATGCTTTCACCAAAGGGGTTAAATCGGGCTGTTTGTACTCATCAATCGGAGTTGGTACTGTGACAATAAAGAAGTTACATGACTTTAAGTCTTCCAAATTTGCGCTATATGCTAATTGCGTAGACTGCGCCAATTCTTCCGGAGACACTTCTAAAGTGTGATCTTGACCTGATTTGAGTTCATCAATACGCTTTTGATGGATATCAAAGCCCACTACAGGGACCTTTTTACCAAACTCAACAGCCAGTGGTAAACCCACATAACCTAATCCGATAATGGCAATTTTTAATTCGGAGAGTTGTAACATACTGAAGCCTATGTTATAGATGAACCACAATCATCGTTATGTTGTAAATAGAGGGTTAATATAGCAGAAAATTAACTTATACATGGGGGGAAAGATAGCTAACTTGTATCGTAATTCGCTATAAATGGTTGATCAACAATGGGGGAAATTTACACCTTATTTTAAGTTGCATAGCGATTTCAGCAGCAATTTCCTTTATTTTATAAAACTTTTATAATCTGACTACACATCCCTTATAAAACTTACTATTGTAAACATCTTTGGCTATATTAAAGCGTTTGATTGGTATAAACTTTGCAATTCTGAAAATGAATAAATTGGATATCTTATCCCGTATTCTAATGGGTCAAATAATTTAATAAATAGGATTTGGATTCGAGTGAGTTACTATCGTTTTAGTTGCATATTAGCACTAGGTTTAAGTATGACAGGTTGTGCCATTACATCAGGCCTTCAAACCTATGATTTACCAGCAGAAGGTGCATATCAAACTGATCAAGGTGCTCAGTTAAATGTTGTTCCATTAACTCAAAACAATGTCCCAGCTATCAGTCAATCTAACAACCAAAATTATTCTGATCTTCAGTCTTTATTTAGATCTCAACAGTCGATTTATCGACTTAGCCCTGGTGATGTTCTTTCAATTCAACTTTGGGCTTATCCTGAAATTACCCCTCCTATTCAAGACGCAACCAACATTAAAGCAGTGGGCTATCCCATTGACCCGAATGGCCGCGTGCACTTACCTTTAGTCGGTTCTGTCAAAGTTTCAGGAAAAACGCTGGCTGAAGTGAACACCTTTTTACGTAGCCAATTTAGCAAATATCTGAAACACCCTGACGTGGTTGTTCGTGTCCTTTCATACGAAGGACGACGTTATTTCGTGAATGGGCAGGTTCTTAAAAGTGGTCAATATACTCTAAATGATCAACCAATTAGTCTTTACACAGCTTTAGGTCAAGCCGGCGGTATTGACACAAAAACAGGTGATACCACAAATATTCAACTTATTCGAAATGGGTCGACCTATAATTTGAATACCATTCAATTAGAAAAAAATGGTCTATCCCTACACAATTTATTGATACAACCCAATGACACTATTTTTGTAAATACCAAACAAGATCAAAAATTATATGTCATGGGCGAATCAAGCAAAAGTCAGGCAATTAGCTTGAGAGATCAAGGTATGACTTTAAGTGATGTCTTAGGTGAAAGTGAAGGAATCAACCCATACTCAGCAAGCGCAGCCAAAATTTATGTCATGCGAACTGATTTAAATAATAATGAATCGACAATCTATCATTTAAATTTAAGCAGCATCGGTAATTTAGCATTAGCTAATCAATTCCAAATGAAAAAAAATGACATCGTGTATATTGATGCCTCTGGTTTAGCACGTTGGCAGCGCATCATGAATCAAATTATTCCATTTTCAAATGCTTTATATAGCTTTGATCAGCTTGGAAAATAAGACATGGCCTTTCAAAATATCCTTGTTGTTTGTGTAGGAAATATTTGCCGAAGCCCCATGGCTGAGTATTTTTTAAAATCAAATTGCCCAAATCACCACATCGAATCTGCTGGCTTATCGGCAATGGTTGGGCATCCTGCAGATGAAAAAGCTATTCATTGTATGGATCAATTTAATATTGATATGCGCACACATGTTGCTAAACAAATTACTGCATCGCTAATCAAGCAAGCAGATTTAATTTTAGTGATGAGCAATAATCAAGCCCAGCATATTGAAAAGCAATGGCCTTTTGCCAAGGGAAAGGTTTTTCGTTTAGGTCACTGGCAAGGTCAAAATGTACCTGACCCATACAAGCATGACCAAGCTTTTTTTGATGAATCCTGTCAAAACATCAAGCTATATGTTCAGGATTGGATCAAACATTTAATTTAAATTATTGAATAATCAGTTGTTAAACTATGACTCAAAACTCAAAAACAGAAGACGATACTATTGACTTAAAAGAGCTATTTTTTTCATTGATTGCTCAGTGGAAATTGATCGCACTTTGCATCATATTAAGTTTAATATGCGCCTTACTTTATATCCGTGTTACACCATCAACCTACTCAACCGATGCTTTAGTACAAGTAGAAGATGGTAAAAGTGCTGCATCAGCAGCATTAATGGGTGAGTTGAAAGAAATCTCTGGTGGTTTAGGTCAGAAATCTCCAGCCGATGCTGAAATTGAAATCTTAAATTCACGCATGGTATTAGGTAAAGTGATTAATGATCTTAACCTTAATATTAAAGTGTTAGATAGCAAAAATACCGCACTCGGTCGACTGATGTCTGCTGAGCAAGGTCAATTAAAATTTGATGCCCAAGGTGTGAGTTATAGCGCGCAACAACATCATTTTTTAATTAAGCAACTTGATGTTCCAAATTATTATTTAGATAAAAACTTAACGCTGACTTTTAAACCCGATAATAAATTTATATTAAGCTATAACGATAAAGTTTTAGTTGAGGGCTTGTTAAACAAAACTAACCAATTCAACGATACCAATGGTACTTGGAAAATTAATATTTCAAGTCAAAATCCATTTGAACAAGATTTTATCATCTCCAAATTATCACTTCCTTCAGCCGTGAAAGCATTCAAATTAAACTATGGCGTCGCTGAAAAAGGTAAAATGACGGGAGTCATTGGATTAAATTATTCAGGTGAAGACAAGCAACATATTACAAATGTATTGAATCATGTTTTGGCAATTTATCATGAGCAAAACATTGAACGTAAGACACTAGAATCCAAACAGACTCTAAATTTTCTTGATCAGCAACTTCCAGAATTAAAGCAGCAATTGGAAAAATCAGAGCTCAAATTCAATGAGTTCCGTGAAAAATATAATACAGTTGATGTGACTCAAGAATCAGAACTCATGCTCAAACAAAATATTGAGCTTGAGAAAATGCGTATTGAACTAAAACAAAAGCAAGCTGAATTATCGGCTAAATACACTCCAGATCATCCATTAATGGCTGAAATTAATGCACAAGTCAGTGCACTAAATCAGAAAACAAGTGAATTAAATCAATCTATTAAGAAGCTGCCTGAAACTCAGCGTTTATATTTACAGTTATATCGCGATGTAAAAGTAAATACTGAACTTTACACAGCATTATTAAATAGCTATCAACAGTTAAAAATTGTGAAAGCAGGCGAAATTGGCAACGTTCGAATTATTGATACTGCTGTTGAACCTGATCGCCCGATTAAACCTAAAAAACTGATCATTTTAATATTGTCACTCTTTGTGGGTGGTTTTATTGGTGTCTTAATTGCACTTCTTCGCAATATGATGCGTTCAGGTATCAAAGATTCAACTGAAATCGAAAATAATCTTGATCTGCCTGTCTATGCGACAGTACCACGTTCTCCAGTTCAAGAAAGCCGTATTAAACTCTTGAAGAAGAAGAAAACAATTCCTGTACTTGCTGTTAAACACAGTGATGACATCGCGATTGAAAGTTTACGTAGTATGCGTACCGCAATTCACTTTGCTTTATCATCTGCAAAAAACAATTTGATTATGATTTCAGGCCCTGCACCTGAAATGGGTAAATCTTTTATTTCAACCAACTTAGCGACTATTTTAGCGCAGAGTGATAAACGCGTACTAATTGTTGATGCAGATATGCGTCGTGGCTATTTAAATAAATACTTCAATCAAGACAATCAACCCGGTCTTGCAGAATTTTTAAATGGGCAAAGTGACATTGACAGTATTATCAAAACTACAGAAATTCCAAATTTAAGTGTAGTGACTCGCGGTAAGAGCCCAACCAACCCTTCTGAATTATTAAGCTCAAGTAAGTTCAAAGAGTTTTTAGATTTAATTGCCGACAAGTTTGATCATGTGATTATCGATACCCCGCCTGTGCTTGCTGTAACTGACGGTATTATCATTTCACAATTTGCAGGTGTGAATCTTGTCATCGCGCGTTATGCAAAAACTCAGATGAAAGAACTTGAACTCACTATCAATCGCTTTGAACAAGTGGGTGTCAAAGTTAATGGGATTATCTTAAACGATATCCAGCGTAGTTCTGCTGGTTATGGTTATGGCTATAACTATTCATACGGTTATAAAGCAGCTAAAGATCAAGACTAACTTTCAGCTATTTAAAAAAGCCAGTGTTTATACACTGGCTTTTTTTATATAAACCAGCACCTAAAGATTATGTATAAAAAATGTTTTATATATTCATGCTGTTATAGTATAAAAATTAGAAGATGACTATGATGAACTTTCCTACACAGTGTTTGCTCTAACTTTCTTAGCAAACGCATGTTAGGAAAAGTCTGCTAGAATTTCAGCAACTTTTTACATATAAAATAATTGTGGGAAAATATATGAGTAAGGCCCTACCTATCGCTGTCGCTGTTCTACTCGGCGGTGCCGCACTTGTTCCTGTTTACTATGCAACCAAGACACCTGCTACGCAATCAGCAACATCAACTCAACCTGCTGCAAATGCTTCAGCTGTCGCAAAAATTAGCTATGCACTAGGTTACGAAGTCGCACATCAAACACCACCTGAGTTGGATATTGATAGCTTTGTAACAGGTGTGCGTGCTGGCCATGCTCGTACTAAACCAGCTTATACAGAAGAAGAATTACAGGCAGCTTATGAGCAGTTCCAGAAAGAAATGCAGCAAAAGCAGCTTGACAGTGCAAAACAGGCCCAAGCTTCAAGTGATACTTTCCTGACTGAAAATGCGAATAAAGCAGGCATTAAAACAACTGCTTCCGGTTTACAGTACCAAGTCATGAAAGAAGGTACAGGTAAACAGCCAAAAGCCTCTTCAATTGTGAAAGTGCATTATACTGGTAAACTGGTAGATGGCACTGTATTTGACAGTTCAGTAGAACGCGGTGAACCGATTGAGTTTCCATTAAATCAAGTCATTCCAGGCTGGACTGAAGGTCTGCAGCTGATGAAAGAAGGCGGCAAGGCAACTCTATATATTCCGTCAAATCTGGGTTATGGTGAACAGGGTGTCCCTGGTACGATTCCTCCGCATAGCACTTTGATTTTTGATGTGGAATTAATCGAAGTAAAATAATACAAATAGGGAGAGCGATCAGCTCTCCTTTATTTTTGAGAATTGATAATGAAAATACAAATCAGTTTAATGGTTTTGCTGCTCAGTTCAGGCAGCCTTTTTGCTAAAGAGATCAATAATACAAGTAGTGAAGCTGAGAAAATTGGCTACAGCTTTGGTTATCTGATGGGTCGCAGTAATGCAGACACTTTAAAGGATCTTGATTTAGATGCATTTAGCCAGGGCTTAAAGACAGCCGCTGCTGGACAAAAATCCAGTTTAAGCGATGAAGAAATGACACAAGTGCTGACTCAGTATAAACGTCAAAGTGATGCCAAAGAACTGATTGTGCTGAAACAGAAAGCTGAAGAAAATGCCAAAGCTGGTAAAGCATTCTTGCAGGAAAATGCCAAAAAGCCAGGTGTTAAAACTACTAAATCTGGGCTGCAATACCTGGTGCTGAAAGAAGGTAAAGGGAAATCACCAAGCGCTAACAGTAATGTCCGCGTGCATTATGAAGGTCGCCTGATTGATGGTACCGTTTTTGACAGTTCGATTGCCCGCCAGCAGCCAGTCGATTTCCGTACCACCCAAGTGATTACTGGCTGGACAGAAGGCTTACAGCTGATGAAAGTCGGTGCTAAATACCGCTTCTTTATCCCTGCTGATCTGGCCTATGGACAGATTGGTTCTGGAGATATTATTGAACCAAATAGTACCCTGATCTTTGATATCGAATTACTGGAAATTATTAAATAAAAATTCCTTTAATTTTAAAAATTAAAAAGAGAGGCAAATTATTTGCCTCTCTTTTTTTGTACTGATGAGAAACGAATTAGTTGGAGCTTTTCATGTATATTCATAGCAGTTTTGCTATTTTATAGTTTAATCAAAATATTCAACAACAATAGAGGACTTCAGCATGGCAGCAATCAAGACCCGCGAAATTCAATATACGGCTCAGGATGGCAGCACTTTGATTGGTTATTTTGCCGCACCGGAAACTGATGCACCTGTAGCAGGTGTTATCGTGGCACCCGAATGGTGGGGCCGCAATGACTATACTGAACAGCGTGCCCGTGAACTAGCGGAACATGGTTATGCCGCGCTGGCAATTGATATGTATGGTGACAAGAAAGTAACCACCAGCTCTGATCAGGCCTATCAATGGATGATGCAGACTTTCGAAGATCCGGACACTATCGTGAACCGTGCGAAAGCTGCTTTAGATACTTTGGCGGCACAGGATGAAGTCAATCCGGAAAAACTGGCTGCGATTGGTTTCTGCTACGGTGGTAAAGTTGCTCTGGATCTGGCTCGCTCAAATGCACCGTTAAAAGCTGTAGCTACTTTCCATGCCAACCTATCTCCTAAAGCACCTGCACAGGAAGGCCAGGTACAGGCAGAAATTCTGGTCCTACATGGTGAAAAGGACAGTATGGTGAGCCTGGATGATGTTGCCAGCTTTAAAGAAGAGATGCAGGCGGCTAAGGTCGAGCATAATGTGATTGTATTTGAAAATGCCAAGCATGGATTTAGTAACCCGCTTGCAGATGAGCGCGCCAAGACCAATGGTGTAGATCTAGGCTACAATGCTGAAGCAGAAAAACAAAGCTTGGCTGCCATGTATGAATTACTGGCACGACAACTCGCCTAATAACAGATAAATTGATCCGGCTCATGATCGAGCTGGGTCATACATGAAAAAAATAAATTCAATGAAAGGAGCCAATATCATGACTGAAAATAACTGCCCGTACTGTAATTTTGACGAATACGATATTCTGGCTAAAAATGATTTTGCTGTCGTGTTACCTGAACCGAACTCGCTGTCCAAAGGACATTATGTAGTTACTCCATTACGTCATGTGGCGTCATTTTTTGAAATCACAGATAAAGAACGTAAAAGCATGATGTCCTTACTTGAACAAGCACGTAATGAATTACAATTACGCTATCAGCCTTCCGGTTTTCATGTCGGGTTTAATGATGGCGAAGTATTTCAGGAAAAATCAGAGCATTTGCACATTCATATTATCCCGCGTTATGAAGGCAAGGTATTAAAGCTGGATGCACGCTGGGGCATTGAAGAATAAGAATTTAATTTTTTTACTGAGTGAATGCTTTTCGAAGTGTTCACTTGTCCCTTCCATTTATTCATTTTTACTCTTGCAGTCTCGCTGTTTTAGCAGACTTTTCATCTTTTAGCTGAGTCTCTTCAGTTATACTAAACCTCGTCTCCCAGTTTGTTCTATTTTCATGTTTGTGTTTTCAGATGCCCTTTTAGAATGGTTTGATGTGCATGGCCGCCATGATTTACCGTGGCAAGTGGCCGATGATCCCTATAAGGTCTGGGTCTCTGAAATTATGCTACAGCAGACTCAGGTCAAAACCGTGCTGCAATATTTTGAGCGGTTTATTCAGCGTTTTCCGACGGTACAGGATCTCGGTACAGCTTCCTGGGATGAGGTTGCGCCCTATTGGGCGGGGCTGGGCTATTATGCGCGTGCCCGTAATTTACATAAGGCAGCCGGTATTGTGGCAAGTCATGGCCATTTCCCGAGGAGCCTAGAAGAATGGATCGCCCTACCCGGCATTGGCCGCTCAACCGCGGGAGCCTTAATGTCTTTGGGTTTACGTCAATACGGCGTAATCATGGATGGCAACGTCAAACGGGTGCTGGCACGGTTTTTTGCGATCGAAGATGATCTGTCTAAACCAGTACATGAACGTGCCTTGTGGGAGCTTGCTGAACAGCTCTGCCCGGTTGATCGGAATCATGATTATACCCAGGCGATTATGGATCTCGGTGCGACTGTCTGTACTCCAAAAAAGCCTTTATGCCTGTATTGCCCAATGCAGCAACATTGCAAGGCACATCAGCAGGGTCTGGAAAATGAATTGCCCTTTAAAAAAGCCAAAAAGCCGGTACCGGTCAAAGCAGCTCAAGTGCTGTTGATCCAATCAGGTGATGAATGGCTATGGCAGCAACGTCCTAATAGTGGTCTTTGGGGTGGGCTTTGGTGTCTGCCAATTATTGAAGACACTCATGCATTTGAACAACTGTGCCAGCAACTGGGTCTGAAGAATCTCGTACAAAAGACCCAGATCAGCCACAGTTTTACCCATTTTACCTGGCAGCTTGAAGCCATGGTTTTTGCAGTCGATGAAGATCAGCAGGAACATCTGGCGATTGAGTTACAGGGCTTCTGGATGAACCCGGAAACTGCAGTCAATGCAGGTATTCCAACCGCCATGAAAAAATTGATTTCTACCGTAAATTTATGACATAGTCTGGAACAAGAAGAATCAACTGGCCTCATTTAAGGATAAATATTTTGCGCCATTCTCTTGCATTTGTCGGGCTTTCTTTGGTGATGTTATTTCTGGTGGCGTGTAGTAGCGCACCGAAACATCCTTCTGCAGTTCAGCTTAATCCGGCATTGGTCAAAAAACTGAATCATATGCGTATGCCCTCTTCTCTGCCGATTCCGGTAGATCGGGTCCAGGCTCGTGAATTGAAAGATACTTGGGGAGCTTCGCGTAGTAGCGGCCGTTTGCATGAGGGCATTGATATTCTGGCTCCACGTGGAACCAAGGTTCGTAGTGCGACGCCTGGTCTGATCGCAGATTTACGGAATAACAATTTGGGTGGTAAAGTAGTCTGGATTCTGGGTCCAGGCGGCACTTGGCATTATTATGCACATCTGGATGGTCATAAGCGTGGCCTGAAAGTCGGTAACTATGTCAAAAAGGGCGATGTCATTGGTTATGTCGGTAATACTGGCAATGCCCGCCATACCGCGCCACATCTGCATTATGGTCTCTATTTAAATGGTAAGGGCCGTGGTGTTGTTAACCCTTATCCATATTTACGTTAATTTTAGGAAGTTTACATGTCAGAAGCGTTGATCAACCGTCTGGTCGAATTTGCTGAATCAGGCAATCAACAGAAAATCGTGCTCAATGGCCAGACCTATCAGGGCTGGATCATGGAAATTACCGAAGAGGCGCTTCTGATCAGTACTGGTTATGCCGATAAAAGTGGTAAGGATATGTGGATCCAGTTCAGTGATCTGCAGCAGGCAGAACTCTCCTACTGGGACAATCAGCAAGATCAGTGGACGACATTTAAATTATAAGATAATCAAAAAAGGAGCATCCCTTGACGATCCAACGCTGTGGCTGGTGCTCTGATGATTCTCTGTATACTGCTTACCATGATCAGGAATGGGGACAGGCGCTGCATGATGAAAAACGCCTATTTGAAATGCTGTGTCTGGAAGGGCAGCAAGCCGGTTTAGCCTGGATTACTGTACTCAGAAAACGTGAATCTTATCGCAAACATTTCTTTCAATATTCTATTGAAACGATTGCTTCTTTTACAGATGAGCAACTCACCGCAAAACTGCAAGATGCTAGTCTAATTCGGCATATCGGTAAACTGACTGCAATTCGCGATAATGCCCGGGTCTGGCAACAGCTTAAATCTCAAGAGATTAATGTGGTCACATGGTTATGGTCCTTTGCCCAGCAGCCCCGATTGAATAATGATGTGGCAGATTATCGCCAGGCTCCGGCACAAACCATTGAAAGCCAGAACATGTCCAAAGCCTTAAAAAAAGCAGGCTTTAAGTTTGTCGGTCCTACGATCTGTTATGCCTTTATGCAGGCAGTCGGCATGGTCGATGACCATGAAAATCACTGTCACTTTAAAACAATATCCTCCCATTCAAATAAGAGCTGAATCTATGTCCAATAATACTATTCACGCTTACGCCGCAATGTCTGCGGGTGCCGCCCTGGAACCTTATCAATTTGATGCGGGTGAACTTCAGCCGCATCAGGTCGAAGTGAAAGTTGAATACTGCGGCCTATGTCATTCTGATATTTCAGTACTCAATAATGACTGGGGGTCTTCAGTATATCCTGTGGTGGCCGGACATGAAGTCATCGGCACCATTACGCAACTGGGTTCTGAAGCCAAAGGCCTAAAAGTAGGTCAGCGTGTCGGTATTGGCTGGACTGCGGAAAGCTGCCAACATTGTGATTCCTGTATTTCAGGTCAGCAAGTATTGTGTACTGGTGGTCAGGTTGCAACCATTGTCGGCCATGCAGGCGGTTTTGCGGATAAAGTCCGTGCTGGCTGGCAATGGACAATTCCCTTACCTGAAGATCTGGACCCGGAAAGTGCCGGTCCCCTGCTCTGTGGCGGGATTACCGTATTTGATCCGATTCTGAAACATCAGATTCAGGCTATTCACCACGTTGGTGTCATTGGTATTGGCGGTTTGGGACATATGGCGATCAAGCTGCTGAAAGCTTGGGGTTGTGAAATTACCGCCTTTACTTCAAATCTGGATAAAACTGATGAACTAAAAGCCATGGGTGCAGACCATGTAGTAAATAGTCGTGACCCAGCAGCGCTTAAACTGCTTCGTGGTAAATTTGACCTATTAATGAGTACTGTGAATGTTACATTGGACTGGCAGGCTTATTTATCAACACTGGCACCAAATGGCACTGTACATATGCTGGGCTTACCACTGGAACCCATGCAAATTTCTGCAGGTTCACTGATTGGTGGTGCTAAATCAGTGACTGGCTCGCCAACAGGTTCACCAGCAGCTTTACGTCAGTTATTGAAATTTGCGGCACGTAAAAATATTGCGCCACAAATTGAGTTATTCCCAATGTCGGAAATTAATACTGCGATTGAACGTCTGCACTCAGGCAAAGCCCGTTACCGGATCGTACTGAAAGCCGATTTCTAATTTGTCCTAATCATTAGTAAATCTAGATCTGCCCTAGCCTCATGTTAGGGCAGATTTTTTTATGGCTGTATTTGCAAATAATTGGTTTATAAATATTTAGCCAGCTTCTGAGCCAGAAATTCAATAAATAGATGTACCCGTTTAGGCAAATGCTCCTGACGGTAATAGACCGCATGAATTTTTTGATAATGCAGCTCAATCTGCTCTTCAAATAGCGCCTCTAAACGACCCGCCTGTAAGTCGTCCTCGACCAGAAAGCGTGACAGACAAGTAATACCCACCCCATATAAAGCCAATTGACGAACCGTTTCCCCATTGGGTGCTCTAATCTTTGGCTTTACAGTGATAGGTTCGCCATTTAGCCGTACCGGCCAGGTGTTCAAATGCGTAGGCTGACTAAATCCCAGTAAAGTATGCTCCGATAGATCTGCCACTGATTGCGGTCTGCCCTTTTGCTGTAAATATTCAGGGCTAGCCACAATATACAAACGGCTGCGGCATAATAATCTGGCATGCAGACTGGAATCATGCAGTTCTCCAAAACGGATCGCGACATCGGTTTTATGTTCCAGCAGATCAATCACCTGATCATGATTATTCAGTTCAATTTCAATCTGGGGATAGCGCTGCATAAATTCCTGAATTAGCGGCACGATTACATGCAGCACAAAAGGCGTCGCTGAATCCACCCGAATCAATCCTGACGTATCACTATCTGATTTCAGTAAAGCATCTTCAGCTTCTGCCAGATCATTGAGAATTTTGCGTGCCTTTTCTAGAAATAGCTGGCCCTCTTGAGTCAGTTTGAGTTTACGTGTGGTTCTTTCTAAAAGAGTGACATTTAATTTATTTTCCAGACGTTGCAGCGCCCGACTGACACCCGAAGTGGTTTGTCCCAAACGTTCTGCCGCCATGACGATAGAACCACTATCCACAATGGTGACAAAAGCCTGTAATTCTTCAATCGTTGATTTCATTTGTCACTCTTTTGTTGATTTTCGGTCAATAATATTTTGCAAATTCAGCTATTTTTTCGCAACAATAAAAAGCACACAATACTTAACATCGAAAATACTTAAAGATTAAAGCTATGAATATTGTTCCTCAATTTGGTGTCGGTACCTTTCGCCTGTCTGGACAGACCGTCATTGATTCAGTCAAAACAGCATTGGAAGTCGGTTATCGCGCTGTAGATACGGCACAGATTTATGCCAATGAAGCGGAAGTGGGTCAGGCTATTGCAGAAAGCCAAGTTAATCGTAACGAGCTGTTTATTACTACCAAAATCTGGACAGATCATTACGCACCAGACAAATTAATTCCAAGCCTCAAAGAGAGTCTGCATAAATTGCGTACCGATGCAGTCAATCTGACGCTCATTCACTGGCCTGCACCTCGTTTAGGCGTTCAAATTCCTGAGCTAATACAGACTTTATTAGAAGCCAAACAGCAAGGTCTGACTGAGCATATTGGTGTGTCCAATTTCAATATTGAGCTGACCCAACAAGCGATTGATACGATTGGTCTGGAGCATATCGCCACCAACCAGATTGAACTCAGTCCTTATTTACAAAATCAGCGTCTGGTGAATTTCTTACAATCTCAGAAGATTGATGTCACCTCTTATATGACACTGGCTTATGGCAAAGTGCTGAATGATCCTGTCCTGCAAGGGATTGCTGCCCAGCATCAGGCTTCGACTGCACAAATTGCACTGGCTTGGGCCTTACAAAAAGGCTTTGCTGTGATTCCATCTTCAACCAAACGTGAACATCTGCTTGCCAATCTGGCAGCGCAGGAGATACAGCTGACCCAGGAAGAAATGGCCTTGATCAGCACCCTGGAGTGTAATGGGCGCGAAGTCGATCCGGACCAGCTTGCACCTATCTGGGACTAAGCAGAAACCATGAAAATTAATTTTCCTTTGCTTGCACTGGCGGTTGGCGCCTTTGCAATTGGTACCACTGAATTTTCTCCTATGGGTTTTCTGCCAGAAATCGCCCGCGATCTGGAAATTTCTATTCCTCGTGCCGGGATGCTAATCAGTGCCTATGCCTTAGGGGTAATGCTGGGTGCACCGCTAATGACCCTCTGGTTAAGCCGTTATTCCAAACGTAAGTCTCTCATTTTATTGATGGCGATTTTTACGATTGGCAATATTCTGGCGACATTAGCGCCTAATTATCTGGGGCTGATGGGGGCACGCATCATCACCAGTCTGAACCATGGTGCTTTCTTCGGAATTGGTTCGGTTGTCGCGGCCAGTGTCGTTCCAAAAGATAAACAGGCCAGTGCCGTGGCCATGATGTTTATGGGCCTGACCATTGCCAATATTGGCGGGGTGCCACTGGCAACCTGGATAGGACAACACATTGGTTGGCGTATGGCTTTTCTAGGTATTTCCCTGCTTGGTTTGTTGACCATGTTCTCCCTATGGAAAGCCTTGCCAGAAGGCCAAAGCAGTCAGAAACCGGATGTAAAGCAGGAGCTGCAAGTCCTGACTCGCCTGCCTGTTGTTTTAGCTTTATTGACCACCGTAATGAGTGCGGGAGCCATGTTTGCTCTTTATACTTATATTGCGCCAAGTCTGCAAAGCTTTACTAAAGCCTCACCGGCATTGATTACTTTAATGCTGGTGTTGATCGGGGTAGGTTTCTCGATTGGTAATCATTTGGGTGGCAAGTTTGCAGATCTATCCTTAGATAAAACCCTGATTGGCTTTTTAATCTTGCTCATGCTGATGATGCTGCTCTTTCCGATTCTGGCAAGCACAGCTGTTGGCGCAGGTCTGGCATTAATCATCTGGGGTGCCGCTGCCTTTGCCGTAGTTCCACCTTTACAGATGCGAGTCATGTCTGTAGCTTATGATGCGCCTGGACTGGCTTCTTCGGTAAATATTGGTGCCTTTAACCTCGGGAATGCTTTGGGTGCGATTGCGGGTGCCAGTGTGCTGAATCTGGGACTTAGCTATAGTGCGGTTTCATTTGCTGGTGCTGGGCTGAGTGCTGTTGCTTTGCTTTTAGTTTTAATTCAAATGAAACTGGTTCCACAGCAAGATATGACTACGCAGCAATGCCCTTAAAACTTCTTTCAAAAAAAGTCCGCCTAATGCGGACTTTTTTTATTGGTTATTTAACGTAAAGCTTCGGGTAACACAGGCGTTATCACAGGTTTAGCCAGTTCGGTTTTCATCTTTTGCAGCATCTGATAAGGCTGCTGCTGCACAAACATATTCACAAAGGTTAAAGGAATTGAACCTTCAGGATTGGCATAGCCATAAGTCGATACCTTGACCTTGTTATTGGCCAGTTTCTGGAAAGTCCAGTCTCCCTGATAATCAGTCAAACGTACATAATTCGGATTTAGGGCATACCCAGTCTGAATCGCTTTATTCTTAATGGTGATCTGACCATTTGCATCCTTGATCATTTTACCCTGCACAATCAGATCACGATCTTTTAAAGGGAATGGAAAATCCAGCACCATATACAGGGTAAAATCACCTTTTTTATCATCACGCGACAGTACCTTGATACTGCCCATATAAGGCACCCATTTCACTGCATGATCAACATCCAGAATCAGAGAAACGGCATTCTCAATCGGGACATTGTAGGTGGTTTCGGCTTTATAGAGAAAAACGGGATTCCGCTCATCCTGATAGGTCCAGACTTTAATATTATTTTTATTAATGCTGAGTTTGGCATTCTGCACAGAGGTCGACTGTGCTGTAGCGGCAAAGGCTACAGCACACGCCATTAATATTAATTTCTTCATTCCATTGTCATCTTATTTTAGTTTTAAGTTATTTTTATATAGGATTTTGACGAAAATTTATACTTGAATATCGTTAAAACCAAGTACGTCCTTCATGTCATATTTACGTGCATCACGACCAACGACCCAAGCTGCTGCACGTACGGCACCGGCTGCAAAGTTCATACGGTTGGTAGCTTTATGTGTAATTTCAACGCGTTCGCCTTCCCCAATAAACATTGCAGTATGTTCACCGACGATATCACCGCCACGAATAGTCTGAAAACCAATGCTTTTACGTTCACGTGGACCCGTATGTCCTTCACGGTGATATACCGCATCTTTTTTCAGATCACGACCCAGTGCTCCAGCAATCGCTTCACCCATCATGAGAGCTGTACCTGATGGCGCATCCACTTTATGGCGGTGATGTGCTTCGATCACTTCAATATCGACCGTATCACCAAAGACTTTAGAGGCAAGTTCTAGCAGTTTGATCGAAACGTTCACACCAACCGAATAGTTCGCTGCATAGACCACTGAAGTTTCTTTTGCAGATTCATCCAGATAAGCTTTTTGTTCGTCATTCATACCAGTAGTACCAATCACGATCGCAACACCATTTTCACGGCAGATTTTAAGATGATTCACCGTCGCAGCAGGCGCAGTAAAGTCGATCACTACGTCACAGTCTTTAACTACTTCTTCAAGATGGCCGACAACCTTTACACCCAAGCTCCCTACACCAGCCAGTTCACCGGCATCTGCTCCAATCAATGAGCTTTCAGGGCGCTCAACAGCTGCTGCCAATTGGTAACCGGCTTCTTTCACCGCCTGAATAAGGATGCGTCCCATACGGCCGCCTGCACCTAAAATCCCAATGCGTGGTGTCGCTGACATAATATAGTCCTGATGTTGATTCGAAATTGCTCTTACTATAGCAAAACTCGCTCATAACACTAAGATTGATCGCATAAAAATCAATGAAAAGAATTAAAGAAGGTCATGAGGGATTTTGATATGCAGTCGATATAAACAATAGTTTATGGACGAGTAAAAAGAAAAATAATTCCATTAGAGGAATAATGATTAAATGCTTAGTCAGAGATAAACTCATTTAAAGAAGAATTCCAGTTAATAAGAATTAAATTTTAATTATAAATAATTGAATTTAATAAGATAAAAATATTTTTCCATAATATGTATGCTCTTGATTTTTCATATTCAGATCATTTGCATTTAAGGAAAATATATTGAAACCCTAGTTTGACCGCCTCAGCAATATAAGTCCCACTGATATTATTGAACTAAATACCCATCATCGCGTACTGAAGCATATGCCTTTAGCGCATGGTATTATTTTCGATGAAACACCATGGATTGCTTTGGTAAATGAAAGGATAAATCCATACTTTTTTAAATTTAGGAATGTTTAAGGATTAAGCATCAAGTAGTTGACCACCTTCTAAGCTGGTATATCCACGTTCTTTAAAGATCAACACAATCGCTTTTTTATAATCTTCACAATTGACATACTCCCACCATTTTCGTTTTCACTCAAGTGGGGGATTCTAAAAGCAAAGCTCTTAGGCGACTTCCTCACGGATTTCGCTTGCTTTCTGCTTCTTAGGGCGACCTTTACCGCATCCACCCTCCACAGACAAAACGGCATGTCCTGCCGACAATATATTACGAGATGCGTTTAAATCCGCATTCGCAACATAACCGCATCCGACACACTCAAATTTAGCTTGAGTTTGTCGGTTTTCTTTTGCTACATGACCACATTCACAGCAGGTTTGACTTGTGTACTTCGGATCAACTTTTACAAGTAATCCACCTCGCCATTCTTGCTTGTATTCCAACATACCAATGAGCATGCCCCAACCTTGATCTAGGATTGATTTGTTTAAGCCTGACTTAGCTTTTACATTCTTTCCTTGATTTTCGACTGTGCCACTTGCTGACTTCGACATATTTGCTACTTTTAAATCCTCAACAGCAATCATTGCGTGGTTTTTGCTAAGCGTTGTAGTGATTTTTTGCAAGTAGTCATGACGAATATTGGCAATATGATGATGTAGTTTATTGATTTTAAAATTCAGTTTTTTCCAATTTTGACTAAATTTAACTTTCTTTCTCTGCTTCCGTTGAAGTCTAGCTAATTTAATCTGATTGGTTTTAAAGCTATTGATCGGGTCAAAGACCTGACCATTTGAGGTGGTGATTAATTTCTTAACACCAAGATCAACACCAATCGCTGATTTTGATGGGTGGATCGGCATTTCAGTAAGTTCTGTTTCAGTACAGAATGAAACGTACCAACGTCCTGACACCTTACTGATCGTCACATTTTTTATTGTGCCTAGAATCTCTTGCGACTTCCTGAATTTAATAACACCTACGCCATTAGGGAGTTTCAGTTTATTTCCTTTAACCCAACAGTATTTATCGAATTGTACAAGGCGAATGGAATCATAACCGTCTGATTTTTTCTTAAATCTAGGCATAAGTGGGCGCAACTGAACCTCAGTGCCATCAGCCAATTTAAAAAATTTAGGTTTCTTAGGTTTGCGCTTTTTTTCTTTTAGTCGAGTATGTTCTTTAGGGTTAAAAAACTTCCCCCATGCTGATGCAAGATCACGAACTTTTTGTTGAAGTGACACAGCATTTGAATTTCCATCTAAAAAGCTAAACTGAGGATTCTTTTTCAGTGCTGTTATCTTTTTTACTAGATTCACCGCATTAATGTGTTCATTTTGAGCAAACATTTCAAATGAAATTGCTAATATTTGATTCCAAACAAAGCGTGCAGAGCCAACAAGATTATTTAAAATAACCTCTTGCTCGACATTAGGCTCAAGCCTAAATTTATAAGCTTTGTTGATTTTCATTAATGAGTGTGCATCTGTTAATATGGTGCTGATTTTAACATTCTAGGTATAAGTTTTCAATGAGTGAGATATATAAAAACCGACATTCAGCCTTTAATCTTCATGTTCATTTAGTTTTTATAACGAAATATCGAAAAAAAATACTAGGTGAGTTGCATCATAAATATTTTAATGAGTGTGTAGCTGAAATATGTAAAGATTTTGATGCTGAATTAAAGGAATGTAATGGTGAATCCGACCATGTTCACATGCTTATTCAGTATCCACCAACGGTACAGTTAAGCAAATTGGTTAATAATTTAAAGTCTGTAACAAGTAGAAGAATGCGAAATGAGTTTTTAGACTTGAGAGGGAATTATACAAAACCTGTTTTATGGTCAAGATCATATTTTGCAGGGTCTTGTGGTGGTGCGCCTTTGGAAATAATCAAACAATATATTCAGAATCAACAAGGTTGAAATTTGTGAAATTCACCTCCACCCTGACTGACGGGTGGAGTCCTCTTTCACTTGGAGATAGATCAGCACAAGGACAGTAAGGTACGACAGGAGTTATACCGAGCGAACCCATACGAAAAACCCCGGCAGGATGCTGGGGTTTTTCTTTTAGAATTTAAATTAAATTCATCCTTTAGATATGAAAATATGTGACATACATCACATTAAAAAATCCATTTTCTTATATATTTTGCCACTTGCTCAATTTTATGAGATTAATGATTAATCTTATATTTCAATTATTTAAATAACATAAAATTACATTAGTAAACATAAGTACACACAAAAAACATCAATATCTACATTTTATGTCAACATTTTTGCCAAGTGTACTGAGTAGTACACTATTTTTAATACAAGGAAATTTATATGAAATTAGTTCAATTAACTTTTGCCGGGGTAGCGTTAATTGCTGCATCACAAACTTTTGCTGCTGAAGAAGTAGCACAAACAGCTCCTGCTGCAACTGAAACAGCTGCATCTGAAGTTCAAGCTGCTGAAGCACCTGCAAGTGAGGCTCCAGCATCAGAAGCTCAAGCCACTGAAGCGCAATAATATGATAGGATTTATATTTCTCTGCGTGAGGGATATAAATCCTTCTTAAAAAGCTAATACTATTAAAAGAATAATTTTCTTATCATTTCTATCTAATAATTAACTCATACGCCTTTCCCGAATTTAAGCCATAAAAAAAGACGCCTGAGCGTCCTTTTTTATCTATCCAGATCAGTCAAACAACCGATCAAAGAAAGATTTTTTCTTTGGAGAAGACTGGCTGCCCTCATCTTCCATGGTCGCTTGCAATTCTTTCAACAGTTCACGTTGACGCGCAGTCAGGTTCACCGGTGTTTCTACAACAACACGACAAAGCAGATCACCTTGCATGGTTGAACGTACTGGTTTCACGCCCTTACCACGTAGGCGGAACAGTTTACCAGTTTGCGTACCTTCAGGAATTTTCAGGCTGACACGACCATCTAGTGTCGGAATCTGAACTTCTTTACCCAAAGCCGCATCCGCAATTGAAATCGGCACATCCATATACAGATCTGCGCCATCACGTTGGAAGATTTCGTGTTCACGTACCACGACTTCAACGTATAGATCACCTGATTGGCCATCACGAATCGCTTCACCTTTACCAGTCAAACGTACGCGGTCGCCATTGTCCACACCGGCTGGAATAGTAACTTCCAAAGTTTGCTGACGGTCAGATACACCTGAACCATGACATTTATTACATGGATTCTTAATGATCTTGCCCTGGCCACGACAGGTACTACAGGTTTGCTGTACCGAGAAGAAACCTTGCTGCATACGTACCTGGCCGGCACCATGACAGGTTGAACAGGTTTCAACATCGTTCGGATTTTTAGAACCTTTACCATCACAGGCGTCACATGGCGCTGGTGCAGTAAAAGTAATGGTTTTCTTAACGCCTTTGACTGCTTCTTCAAGCGTCAATTCCATCACATAGCGTAAGTCTGAACCACGGCGTTGACGTTGCTGGCCACGGCCCCCCCCACCAAAGGCTCCACCGAAAATATCCCCAAACTGGCTGAAAATATCTTCCGCACTGAAACCACCGAAGCCGCCAGCACCACCGCCCATACCACCTTCAAAGGCTTGATGGCCCATACGGTCGTACATGCTGCGTTTTTCGCTGTCTGACAGAACTTCATACGCTTCTGAAGCTTCTTTAAACTTCTCTTCAGCTTCAGGATTGTCCGGGTTACGGTCTGGATGATATTTCATCGCCAACTTACGGTAGGCTTTTTTAATTTCATCATCACTAGCGGTTTTAGAGACGCCCAAAACCTCATAATAATCACGTTTAGCCATGTCTGGCGATGCTCCTCACGGAATTCTATTTAATATTGACTGTGGTCTAAAATTGGGGTTAAACCCAGCTTTACAAGGGGAATTCTGAAAAAAAAATTGAAAGCTTAGAATACGGCTTTGTTTTGAGAAAATTTGAAGATGCCTTTGAACCAGGCATTAATGAGGAAAATAATGGCAATAAAGCTGAATACTACACCTGCGACTGTGCAGGCTTTCACCCAAAGCTGGCTATCCCAGGCGAAGAAAAATAGTGGAATGAACCAGAGCGCTGCAAAAATCGCGAGTACTGAATAAATTACAATATTACGCATGATCCAGAGTGCCTGTGCCTGTAACCAGACTTCGGCATAATCAATCTGGGTCACCTTACGTGCATACCAGTAGGCGAATATGCCGCTCACCACTGTAAACAAAGCAAAAAACATGAAGACATAAGCCATCGCCACGGAGCGTCGCATCTTGGTGAGTGTGTCTTGAGTCATGTTTAGTCAACCTTAGTGTGCGGCCCAGCACAAGCGAGTTCCGCAGCAGTATGTCTTTTTTGAATTATTAAAAAATCAGGTACTACTATATTGAAATTTTCAATATTTCGCACCTGAAATTATGACAAATTTAAACAGAATTTAAACTTTTTTTCACTTTAAACCATTGTGCATATAAGGCTGGCAGGAAAAACAGCGTTAATAGCGTTGCCACGATCAATCCTCCCATAATGGCAACCGCCATTGGCCCGAAGAAAATGCTTCTGGATAAAGGAATCATGGCCAGAACGGCAGCCAGTGCAGTCAGGACAATCGGACGGCAACGGCGCACTGTGGCATTGATAATGGCATTCCATTGCGACTCACCGGCCTGAATATCCTGTTCAATCTGGTCAATGAGAATCAACGAGTTACGCATGATCATTCCTGACAAAGCAATCGTACCCAGCATGGCCACAAAGCCAAAAGGTTTATTGAAAATTAACAGGAATAAGACCACGCCAATAATGCCCAATGGCGCCGTCAGGAAGACAATAAAGGCACGTGAAATACTTCTAAGCTGGATCATCAATAAAGTCATCACCACCGCTAAAAATAATGGCATACCCGCATTCACTGAGTTCTGCCCTCGCGCAGATTCTTCAACTGTCCCGCCTACCTCTATTAAATAGCCACTTGGCATTTCTGATCTGAGCTGTGCCAACTGATCTTTCAGCTCGTTGACCACGGTTGCCGGTTGCAGTTGCGTCCGGATATCAGCCCGTACCGTAATGGTCGGCAAGCGATTCCGATGCCAGATCAGGCCTTCTTCAAAGCTGTATTCGATCTTGGCAATCTGGGCCAGAGGAACTGAACTCCCATTCGTAGTCGGTACTGCCAGACTACTCAGTGAACCGACATCGACACGTTCAGCCTGATCACCCCGTAAGCGGATTTCAATCAGCTCACGTTTCTCACGGTACTGATCAATCGCAGTTCCAGAAATTGAGCTATTCAGGAAATTCGCCAAATCGCTACTGCTTACTCCCAACTGACGGGCGCGGTCCTGATCAATATCCAGCTTAATCACTTTACTTGGTTCACCCCAGTCCAGATGCACATTGGTGGTATTCGGATTGTCTCCGACCGTTGCTGCAACTTTCTGTGCCCATTGGCGGACTAATCCCAAGTCTTCACCCGATACGCGGAACTGTAATGGATAGCCAACGGGTGGGCCATTTTCCAGTAGAGACACTCGGGTACGAGCTTCTGGTAACAGCACCCGAATCTGGTCACTTAAAGATTTACGGATTTCATTGCGGTCTTCAAGTGATGAAGCCAATACCACAAACTGGGCAAAGCTGGCTTGCGGCAATTGCTGGTCTAATGGCAAATAGAAACGCGGTGAGCCGGTACCGACATAGACCACATAGTTATCAATCCCCTCCTGTTTGGACAGGAAGTTTTCAACTTTTTTCACTGCCGCTTCAGTCGCTTTTAATGAAGCGCCCTCTTCCAGTTTCAGATCTACCAGAATTTCGGCACGATTCGATGGCGGGAAGAATTGTTTTGGCACCAGATTAAACATCAAAATGGATAGCACAAAAATCCCGACAGTCGCCGCAATGACCGTTTTACGGTAGGTGACACAGATATTCACCCAACGGCGAAAGCCCTGATAGAACTTGGTTTGATAAGGATCATGATGTTCACCGGCATGATGCACCAGCGGATCCGGTTCAGGGCGTTTGCGTAAACGCGCCCAGAGACGTTGATACCATGGCGCTCTTTGCACCAGATCCTTGTTAAAATCTGGCAGGAGTTTATCACCCAGATAAGGTACAAACAGAACTGCGGCAATCCAGGACACCAACAGTGCCAGCGTCACCACCTGGAAAATCGAGCGGGTATATTCCCCGGTACTGGATGCTGCTGTCGCAATCGGCAGGAAACCGGCAGCAGTAATCAGGGTTCCGGTCAGCATTGGAAAAGCAGTCGTCCGCCAGGCATGACCGGCCGCCTGTAAGCGGCTAAAGCCTTGCTCCATTTTGATTGCCATCATTTCTATGGCAATGATCGCGTCATCGACCAGAAGGCCAAGTGCCAGAATCAGGGCACCCAGAGAAATCTTATGCAGGCCAACATCAAACAGTTGCATCCCGGCAAAGGTCATCGCCAATACTAACGGAATCGAGAAAGCCACCACCAAACCAGTACGGAACCCGAGTGAGAAAAAACTCACCAAGAGAACAATAATCACGGCCTCGGCCAGAACTTTCATAAATTCATTAATACTGCGTTTCACTGCTACCGGCTGATCTGAAACTTTTTGCAGATCCATTCCTAAAGGCAAAGTTTTCTGCAAACGGGCAAATTCCTGTTCCAGATTTTTACCCAAGGCAATAATGTCACCGCCTTTACGCATCGATACGGCAATACCGATGCCATTTTCGCCCATAAAGCGCATACGCGGTTGTGCTGGATCAGTAAAGCCACGATAAACCTCCGCTACATCGCTAAGCTGGATGGTCTTGCCATTCACTAGTAAAGGTAATTGCTGCAGTTCTTCGACATTATTCAGCGCACCACTGACCCGCACCTGAATCCGGTCAGAACCGGTTTCAAAAAAGCCCGCCTGAGTCATGGCATTTTGCTGCTGCAGTGCCTGCTGAATGGCAGTCACCGGAATACCCAGTTGGGTAGCTTTGGTGTTGGAGATTTCGATCCAGATTTTCTGGTCCTGCAGACCGATCAGTTCAACTTTGGCGACATCCTTGACCCGTTGCAACTGTAACTGTAAACGGTCGGCATATTCTTTAAGCGTCGCATAATCGAAGTCATTGCCCTTGATGACATAGATGTTGCCAAAGGTATCGCCAAACTCATCATTAAAGAATGGACCTTGTACGCCTTGCGGCAATTCATGGCGAATATCATTGATTTTCTTACGGACGTTATACCAGACATCTGAGACATCCTTGGAAGCCAAGGAATCCTTGGCAATAAAAGTCACCATGGATTCCCCCGGACGGGAATAGGCCATGATCCGGTCATACTGTCCGGTAGTCATCAACTCTTTTTCAATCCGGTCGGTAACCTGTAAGGATACTTCTTTAGCACTGGCACCCGGCCAGTAGGTCTGGATTACCATCACCTTAAAGGTAAACGGCGGATCCTCACTTTGTGACAGTTTGGAATAGGATACGATGCCCACCAAACCGAGCAGGATCATGAAATACAGTACCAGACCTTTATTCTTTAAGGCCCATTCAGACAGGTTAAAGTTCATGTTTAACTCCCTGCCTGAATTTTCACACTACGGTTTTCACGGTCAATCGGATTGATTTTTTGCTGGTCACGCAGCAGATGCACTCCACCAATTACCACATAATCATCAGCCTTTAACCCACTGAGAACTGGTACAGAATCACGGCCATAAGCACCCAGCTGCACCGGCACTTTGCGGATGGTATGATCCGGCTTGACTACCATTACATAGGCCTGCTGATCGGTCGCTGAAACGCTGGATAAAGGAACGCTAAGGATATTGTCCTGACTGTTCTGGAAGAACACCCGGGCACTCTGACCGAGCTGGATCTGGCTATTACCTTCGCGTAAAGCCACTTTCACCCGGAAGGTACGCGATTGATCTGCTGCAGGTGAAATCTCACGAACAAAGGCGGCGAATTTTTCATTCGGTTTGGACCATAACGTGACCCAGGCCGGCTGACCGGTTTTAATTTCGGAAATCGCCTGTTCAGGAACCCCAATCACGACTTCACGCTCACCGGCTATCGCCAGTTCAAAGGCCGCCTGCCCTGCTGCAACGACCTGACCAATTTCGATATTACGTGCAGTAATTACCCCACTTTTATTGGCAATGAGCTGGTTATAAGCAGTCTGATTTTTAGCCGTATCATAATTAGACTGGGCCTGTTTCAGATTTGACGCGGCTGCCTTATATTGGTTTTCAATCGCATCATATTGCGAACGGCTCACGGCATTGGTGGGTAACAGCTGCTTGAAACGCTGTAATTCATCCTGAGCAATTTTACTGGCCGATTGAGCACTTTCCAGCTGGGCACGTGCTGCATTTAATTGAAGTTGAGCATCTTTCACATCTAGGGTCGCCAAGACCTGCCCCACTTTTACCTGATCGCCCACATCGACAAAACGCTGGGTGACCTGCCCGCCTACCCGGAACGCCAGTGCTGTTTGCTGACGTGCCTGGACATCACCGGCATAGCTTTTCAATTCCTGATGTGAAGTTTTCGGTGTGGTCACCATGACAAATGGAACTTCCTGTTCTGCTGCAGCGCTGTCCTTGCTACATCCTGAGAAAGCCATACTGCATAGGACGATCATGCCAGCCAGTGCGCTCTGTATCGTGATCATTATTGTTCGCTCTTATCTAATCATCATTTTTAGGGCAAAATAGGTAGATATATAAATTGCTTATTTTTTAATTAATATACCACCCGGTACACTAATTAGGATTCTGCAGTTAAAACAATGACCATATTGAATTTTTTTGGATGAAATTGTGCAAATACCGGTTGGACGGCCCAAGGATCTGGAGAAACGCCAGCGTATTCTGAACGCAGCGAAACAGCTGTTTTTACAGCATGGTTATCATGGTTCCAGCATGAACCAGATTGCGCTGGAAGCCGGGGTGACCAAACTCACTGTCTACAATCATTTTCAGGATAAGGCCACGCTGTTTAGCTGTGCGGTTGAAGAAACCTGTGAGGCAATTCTGCAAGAATCTCCTAAAGTTCTGCAGCCTGATAGTGATTTTCAGCAGGAGCTGTATCAGATCTGTCTGCGCTCATTCAATATTGCCAATCTGCCGGAAGCTCTCAAACTGGACCTGCTCATCATGCAACTGGCCTATGAAAAAAATCCGTTGGCGGAACGTTTTTATACAGCCTCACATATCAAGCTGAATCAGGCCTGGCATGATTTCTTTGAGCAGGCGCAGCAACATCAATTTATCCAGACTGATGATCCGCAGCATCAGACCGAACTGATGGTGTCCTTACTGTTAGGTATGCGACATCACAAAGTCTTACTGGATTTAAGCCCGTTACCTGACATGCAGCAACGCCATCAGATCATTCAGCAGGCCATCGAGATCTTTATGCTGAAATATGCAATTTCCCGTTAAATTTCTTCTATCTGGCCTGATCCTTGCAACAGCGTAAGGACTAAAATTCATCCAATTAGCAACAAATGATATTCAACTTTTGTCTGCAAAAGACTTGGATTGTCATGCAGTCGGGGTATAGTCAAAGGAAGAATCGGAGGGATATAAAAAATGGTTCAACAGATTGATGCACCTCTACGCGAAGACGTACGTTTACTGGGTAATTTGCTGGGAGAAACCCTGAAGTTACATGCGGGGCAAGATTTGTTTAATCAGGTCGAGCAAATTCGGGCCTTATCGAAAGGTGCTCGCGATGGACAGGTTGAAGCAGAAAAACAGCTGGAACAATTATTCCTGACTTTAGAAGATCATGAAATCCTGCCATTAACCCGTGCCTTCACCCATTTCTTAAACTTTGCCAATATTGCCGAACAGTACCATGTGGTACGTCGTCGCCGTCAAAGCGAATTTGAGGAAAGCACAGAATCTCCAAATCCTCTGGTTCCTTTATTTGAAAAATTCAAACAGCAAGAAATTTCTGCAGAAACCTTATATCAGCAAATCTGTGAATTAAAGATTGAACTGGTGCTGACCGCACATCCAACAGAAGTCAGCCGACGCACCCTGATCCAGAAATATGATGGCATCAATAATGCCCTGTCCAAATTCGACCAGCAGAAGCTAACCCCGCGTGAACGTCAGGCAGTTTTGGCTGACTTAAAACAGCTCATCAGTTCTGCCTGGCAAACTGATGAAATCCGTCAGCATCGTCCAACCCCGGTGGATGAAGCCAAATGGGGCTTTACGACAATTGAACAAACCCTCTGGAATGCTGTACCCAAATTCATCCGTGAACTGAACGGCATGGTTGAGGAACAATGTGGCCAGACTTTGCCGCTAGATGTTGCTCCGGTACGTTTCGCTTCCTGGATGGGTGGCGACCGGGATGGCAATCCGAATGTGACGCATAATGTGACCCAGGAAGTATTGTGGTTGTCGCGCTGGAAAGCAGCCGACCTGTATTTGCGTGATATTGAAAACCTGCGCTGGGAACTTTCTATTCAGCAATGCAGTGATGAAATTACACAGGCGTTAGGCCACCAACATCCTGAACCGTACCGTGAATATTTACGCGATATACGTGAACGTCTAAAAATTACCCGTGCTTGGCTGGCTGAAAAACTGCATGGCAAAGATGCGGATGATAGTCGGGTGATTAAAAGTAAAGATGAGTTATTAAAACCGTTACTGACCTGTTATCGCTCATTGATGGCGTGCAATCTGGCAGAACTTGCCAATAGTAGTCTGTTGGACCTGATTTATCGGGTCAACTGTTTCGGCATTGAACTCCTCAAACTGGATATTCGTCAGGAATCTGGTCGTCATCGTCAGGCCATTTCAGCCATTACTGAATATCTGGGTCTGGGTAATTTCGAAACTTGGACTGAACAGGCCCGTCAAAACTTCCTGTTGCAGGAACTGCAAAGTAAACGGCCTCTACTACCTAAACACCTGAATGAACCAGCGGGTAGCCTGATTAAACATCCGGATGTGCAGGAAGTGTTTACCACCATGCGCACATTGGCCGAACAGCCAAGTGAGTCTCTGGGTGCCTATATTATTTCCATGGCCGAATACCCAAGTGATGTGCTGGCTGTCTTGCTGCTGCAAAAAGAAGCTGGGATTAAACAGCCTTTACGGGTAGTACCTTTATTTGAAACCTTAAAAGATCTCGACGGCGCTGCTGACACCATGTCGACACTCTTTAATATGCACTGGTACAAACAGCATATTCAGGGTAAGCATGAAGTCATGATTGGTTATTCGGATTCGGCCAAAGATGCCGGCTTTATGTCAGCCAACTGGGCACAGTACCGTGCGCAGGAAGAACTGACCGCAGTTGCTAAACAGCATGGTATCCAGCTGACCCTGTTCCATGGTCGTGGCGGTTCGATCAGCCGCGGCGGTGCACCCACCCAGCAAGCCTTGTTCTCGCAACCACCAGGCTCTATTTCAGGCGCTATTCGGGTGACTGAACAGGGTGAAATGATCCGCTTTAAATTCGGTCTGGAAGAAATCGCACTACAAAATCTGGAAATTTATACAGCGGCGACGCTGGAAGCGACTTTATTACCGCCACCTGAACCAAAACCGGAATGGCGTGATCTGATGCATAAAATGACTGATCTGTCAGTACAAGTCTATCGTCAGACGGTACGTGAAAATCCGCATTTCGTAAAATACCTGCGTACCGTGACCCCAGAACTGGAACTGCAAATGCTGCCGCTTGGTTCACGTCCTGCCAAACGTAAGGTCAGCGGTGGAATTGAATCCTTGCGTGCTATTCCCTGGGTCTTCGCCTGGACCCAAATCCGTCTGATGTTACCAGCCTGGCTGGGTACCGGTGCCGCATTAAATGAGGTACTGGATCAAGGGCAACGTACAATTCTGGATGAGATGCTAACCGAATGGCCTTATTTCCAGACCTTAATTGATATGCTGGAAATGGTACTCTCCAAAGCAGACAGCAATGTCGCGCTCTATTACGAATCACATCTGACTCAGGATGAAGACCTGAAAGAGCTCGGCACGGAACTGCGTCAACGCTTGCAAGATGCCATCCAGACCCTACTCACTTTAAAAGATGAATCAAAACTGCTGAGCAGTAATGGTGTCTTGGACCAGTCCATGACCGTGCGTAAACCTTATCTGTTACCGCTCCATTTACTGCAAGCCGAACTGATGAAACGTCGTCGGTTATATCTGGAACAGCAGCAGGCTGAACACACTCCGGTCGATCATGCCTTGATGGTCAGTATTGCCGGCATTGCCGCCGGTTTACGAAATACCGGTTGATTTTTTCCCTTCCATTTAAAGCACATCTACACGATGTGCTTTTTTATTGATCAGTCAATAGCCAAAAAAAGCTTTATTTATATATCAAATTAAAATTACTTATAGAAGTTGAATATGAATTGTCCGGGAATTAATCCACTGATTTAACTTTAGTTTTGATTTAAAAAACTTTTACCGCACGGTAAAATATCAAATAAAGTCATAGAATTAATTTGAACAAAAATTTTGTTTCAGTGATTAAATCTTCTAAAAAACAAGAGTATGATGTGCACAATTTATCTTTTGAGTGCTCATTTTATGTCCAATTGGTTTCCCAAGTGGCGCCCTTATGAGGGTAGTATCGATGCACGACCAGTAGGTACCGCAGAGTATTTACCGCCTGCCCAGACCCTGATCTTGGGGGTACAACATGCCTTTGCCATGTTCGGAGCGACGGTACTGGCGCCATTTCTAATGGGTTTTGATCCCAATCTGGCCATTTTAATGTCGGGGATCTGTACCATCCTGTTCTTCCTGATCACGGGTGGTCGTGTACCAAGTTATCTGGGTTCAAGCTTTGCGTTCATTGGGGTAGTGATTGCGGCAACCGGTTATGCAGGTGCTGGCGGACTGAATCCAAATATTGGTGTCGCCGCTGGCGGGATTATTGCCTGTGGTGTGCTTTATGCCTTGATGGGTGTTCTGGTCATGGCAACGGGAACCCGCTGGATTGAAAAATTGATGCCGCCTGTCGTGACCGGTGCGGTGGTGATGATTATTGGTCTGAACCTGGCCCCTGTGACCGTGAAAAACGTCATGGGCAATACCTTTAATATGTGGATGTCACTGGTGACCGTGCTGTGTATGGGTTCCATTGCGGTGTTTACCACAGGTCTGGTACAGCGTTTATTGCTCTTGATCGGTTTATTGCTGGCTTACTTCATTTACTACATTTTAAGTAATGTAATGGGCTATGGCACTGCAATTGATTTTGCGCCCATTCAGCAAGCTGGCTGGTTTGGTGTTCCGAGCTTCCATGCGCCTGTATTTGATACCAATGCCATGCTGATCATTGCACCCATTGCCCTGATTCTGATTGCAGAAAACCTGGGACATATTAAAGCGGTGGGTGCCATGACCGGGGAAAATCTGGATCCGCATATCGGTAAAGCCTTTGTGGCGGACGGTATTGCAACTACCTTGGCAGGTGGTGTGGGCGCACCGGGTATGACTACCTATGGTGAAAATATTGGTGTGATGGCCGTTACCCGGGTTTACTCGACGATTATCTTTGCTGTTGCCGGTGTATTTGCAGTATTCCTCGGTTTATCGCCGAAATTTGGTGCGATTATTCATACCATTCCAACAGCGATTTTAACCGGCGCCTCAATTGTGGTCTTTGGTCTGATTACTATTGCCGGTGCGAAAATCTGGATCGAAAATAAAGTCGATTTTTCACAGAACAAAAACCTGATGGTGGCAGCAGTAACGATTATTCTGGGTACGGGTGACTTTGCCCTGACCTTCGGTAACTTTAACCTAGGTGGAATTGGTACAGCGACCTTTGCTGCACTGTTCCTGAACTGGTTCTTTAGCCTGGTCGATAAAAAATAATGTGAAGACTTAAATTTTCAAGCAGCCTCCGGGCTGCTTTTTTTATATCGCAAGAATTGTTTAAATAGGCCTGATCTTTTATATGAGCATCCTGCCGATGCGTCTGGATTTTTTTGATTTACGTCTTTTTCTCAATATAGTCGACACAGGTAGTCTGACCAAAGGTGCTGAACGCTCTGCTATTTCCTTACAGGCAGCCAGTGAGCGGATTAAAAAGCTGGAACAGCAATATCAGGTCAGTCTGTTCAGCCGCCATTCTGCTGGGGTAAAAATGACTTTTGCGGGACAGGTCTTTGCTGAACATGCCCAAGCCCTGTTGCAACAGGGACAACAGTTGTCTCAAGCCATGGCCGGCTTTAGTGAAGGACTCCATTCCAATATCAGCTTATGGTGTAACTCTTCAGCACAAAGTGAGTACCTTCCCCTATTATTGCCCCAGTATCTGGTGAATAACCCAAATATCCAGATCGACCTCAAAGAAGCAGAGAGCAATGACATCATTGCGGCTTTGGCGAGTGGTACTGCCAAGCTAGGACTTATTTCCAGCTTTTTTCCTGCGCCACAATTACAGACTCTGGAATTTTCAGATGATCCTCTGGTGCTGATCTGCCCTGAACAACATGATCTGGCAACGAATCAGGCATTAACATTAGCAGACTGTCTGAATTATCCCTTTGTTGGTCTGATGCAATATCACTCTTTGCAGCAGTCGATTGAAACCCAGGCTCGCTTGCTGAACTGTGAAATTCAATACCGCTTACGCTTACCAAATTTTGCCGCCATTGCCCAAGTTGTGGCCAATGGTGTAGGTATCGCGATCATGCCAAAACGTGCTGCACAACGTTTGTCGAAGCTCTATGCATTTCAGCAAATCCAGCTGACAGGAGATTGGGCCAACCGCAAGTTATTGTTAGCTGCGAAGAACTTTGATGAACTGAGCACCGCCTATCAGCACTTTAGCCAGTTCCTCATTTCTGCGGATGTACAAAAAATCCTGAATTAAATCCAGCCAAATTGATGCAGCATCATATAGCTGCCTAAGGCGATCAGGCCGATAAAAAATACTGTCCGGAATTTCTGTTCAGAGATACGGGAACGGATTTTCTTGCCGAACCACATCCCGATCAAGGCCGGAATCAGTGCAATGGCCGACATGGCATAATCAATCGGCATATCTTCCACCGGGTTTTGGTGCAGGAAAATTGCCAAACACACCGTTGAGGTGGTAAATACCAACCCTAAGGCCTGAACCAGATCATCACGTTTTAAATGCAGGGTTTGCAAATAAGGCACGACTGGAATTACCACTACCCCAGTTGCCACGGTCAAGGCCCCCCCGAGATATCCCATAATCGGAGAAAGCCACTTTTCGTGCTGGCTTAAATCTGGCATCCGTTTCGCCAGTAAACCATATAAGCCATATAGGGCAAGCATCCCGCCCAGTAAGGCTTCACTATGAAATTCAGAATGGCCTAAGGTCGGGAAAATACTCCAGACTGAACCCACGATAATACCTGCCAGCAATAGCCAGAAACGGCGAATCAGTTTCAGCACATGACCTTCGGCAAAGAGTTGCCAGAAATTGGTCAGCATCGAAGGCACAATCAGTAAAGTTGCTGCCTGGAATGGGCTCATAAACATGGTCAGCAAACCCATGGACACCGCAGGCAGACCTAATCCAATGGTGCCTTTAATCAGGCCAGCCAGAGCAAAAATAGCAATAACAAAAGCAGTCATCTGATGACCCTAAATTGATTTAAGCCCATGCTATAGAAATCACGAATAGAGTAAAATTAGGGTTTTAAGAAGGAAGCCTCAAGCAAATGTTGAGGCTTCAGATGGATGTGCTGAAAATCATCAGATTCATCAACAAAAATCGGATTTGAAAATTATTTAAGGACGGAATTCTTTCAGTTCACGCTGAATGAAATACTGGAACATTTCCCGGTACAGATGTTCAATAAACGCCTGATCCACACCCTGCTGTTGTGCCAAGGCTTTGACATTTTCCACGATCTGCTCCATACGCTCCGGTGATTGCAGATCAGTTTCAGTTTTTTTAAAACGGGTGGTTTGATCAACATAAAATTGACGCGCAGCGATCAGCTCGACTAAAGCTGTATCAATGGCATCGATCTGTTGACGTGCATGTTGTAATGATTCAGCTTTGATTTTTTCCATGTTTATTCAGTCACTTTCAGTTTAGTTATCACTCTTATACTTTTCTTCTAACACATTACTGAAAATACTTTCAATCATCCAGACACGATATAAGCTATTAAATGTATAACTTTGCCCATCAATACGCAGTTCCAGCACCGGTAGATTCGGCTGGGACTTCATTTCACATAAGGTGTCATTTTCCTGCAACTTGGCCAGAACGTCTTCCTGGGTCAGTTCAGTAATACTCAGTTCCTGCTGCATACGCTTGAAATGTGCTGCATAAGACAGATCATAACCACGAGTCCAGACCGCTTCCAGAATCTGGTACATGGCTTCAATCCGCTGCTCTTCCGGACAGCTATAAAACAATTGCGCCATCGGCATTACAGCCTGCTCGGTTGGTCGGCAGAATGGGGTAAATTTGACTTCAGTCCGCTTGGATAAGCGTGTCGCCAGACTCCAGTCAAACCAGTCCCGTCCCTGATAAGACAGCGGATAGACATTCAACTGGATATTATAAAAATCAGCCAACTCTTCCTTAATATAGGCTAGCAATAACCAGGAAATCGGATCTTCCAGAGCGATATACAGGTCTAGCTCTGGGTCCATGGACTGGATTTCATTCAGCTCTTCGGCATCACTGATCAGATGCTCACGCCATTCAATATGATTGATCAGGAAAATCGGATTGCCAGTCAGTAATCTCTGCTGTTTCAGGCGACGGGTCAGACGTAACAGATCATCTACCGCCTGATACTGGCGTCCGCCAAACTGGAAATAACTGGCCAGAATCGGACTATGCTCAAAAATTCGTTCCGGAAAATTCTGCGGCGAATGATGACGGCTAGCCATCGCATATAAAGTGCGTAATTTTCCGTTCTGTTTTTGCCAGAGCATATGAAAGACATCTTCCAGCAAATACAGAAAATCCTGTCCGCGTAATGGCGTATTTCTCAGGATGGTTTCTGCCTGCTTTAAGGCTTCAGCTGTCGGTAATTCTGGGGTCTCATGAAAGCTGAAACGATGCTGTTTAGATAAAATTTTGGCATCATTCAGACAATAGTGCTGCCATTCATCAAAAGACATCTGATTAGGCGGCTCAGCCCGCTGATCTGAAATAATGACTTTGAGTGGCTTCAGTTCCGGACTGAGAATTTCTTCCAGTTGCGGTAACTGTTGTACCGCCAGATAACTATAAACATCATCCAGTCTTAAATGGATGCTCAAGCCATCTTCAATAGATAACACCGTTTGACGAACTGGTTTCTGGTAAAACCAACTCGATCGGATTGGATCAAACCAACGGCGTAGCAGGGACATGAGAGGTGCCTCGAAAAGATTTTGTCATGCCAGCCCTTGCCAGCAGGATCGTTTTATTCAACATCCTATTATGAGGATGTTTATGACCTGATATAAGTCTTGTGCAAAACTTATATCAAGTCAGCAACAAATGTTCAATGTTTTCTAGGACTTTAGATTTCAAGATTTAGGTCAGTCACGGCCCCGGTCTCCGCCCCAGAGGTCAGTTTGGCGAATTTCGCCAGTGCCCCGTGAGTGTAATTCGGTTTCGGTTTCACCCAGGCCGCCTGACGTGCAGCAAGCTCTTCATCCGAAATATGCCAGGTCATTTCACGGGTTTCCGCATTAATGGAAATTTCATCGCCATTTTGCACCAGACCAATCGGGCCACCCTCATAGGCTTCCGGTGTGACATGACCAATCACAAAACCATGACTTCCGCCTGAGAAACGGCCATCAGTAATCAGTGCGACTGAATCCCCCAGACCTTTACCAATAATAGCAGAAGTCGGTTTCAGCATTTCCGGCATGCCCGGTCCACCTTTAGGCCCGACACCACGAATGACAACTACTTCACCTGGTTGAACTTCGCCATCCAGAATCCCGCGCATCGCGCCCTGTTCGCCTTCAAACACGCGGGCCGGTCCTTTGAAATATAGACCTTCCTTACCGGTAATTTTAGCCACAGCCCCATTCGGTGACAGGTTGCCTTTCATAATGATCAGATGCGAGTCTTTTTTCACTGGCTTGTCGAATGGCAAGATAATCTGCTGACCTTCTGGATAATCTTCTACATCGGCCAGGTTTTCTGCCAGTGTTTTTCCGGTCACAGTCAGGCAGGAACCATCTAGCATGCCAGCATCCAGCATGCGTTTCATCAATGGCTGGATCCCACCAATGGCAATCAGTTCCGACATTAGATATTTACCGGATGGACGGACATCGGCCACGACAGGAATTTCTTTACCAATTCGTACAAAGTCATCTAGGCTCAGCTCAACACCCGCTGTATGCGCCATGGCTAACAGATGCAGCACTCCATTAGTTGATCCACCCAATGCAATCAATACTTTAATTGAATTTTCAAAAGCCGCTTTGGTCATGATGTCACGTGGCTTGATATCCAGACGCAGTAGATTCATCACTGCTTCACCAGCACGGGCACAGTCAATCTGCTTGTCTTCAGACACCGCTTCCTGTGCGGATGAGCCTGGCAGGCTCATGCCGAGAGCTTCAATCGCAGAGGCCATAGAATTGGCGGTATACATCCCCCCACAAGAACCCGGCCCTGGCAAAGACACTTCTTCGATGTGTTTCACCTGAATCGCATTAATTTCGCCTTTGGCATGCTGACCCACCGCTTCAAATACCGAAATCATGTCGGTATGCCCTTCACCCGGCTTGATGGTGCCACCATAAATAAACAGACCTGGACGGTTTAAACGTGCCAAGCCCATGATGCAGCCCGGCATGTTTTTGTCACAACCGCCAATGGCAATCACGCCATCATAGGCCTGACAACCGACCACCGCTTCAATCGAATCGGCAATAATTTCCCGCGACAGCAAGGAGTATTTCATCCCTTCAGTCCCGTTCGAGATCCCGTCGGAAATAGTGATGGTATTGAAGATAATGCCCTTACCACCGGCAGCATTCACGCCCTGCTCGACTGTACGTGCCAGGCCATCAATATGCATATTGCAAGGGGTCACATTGGCCCAGGTCGACGCGATCCCGATAAACGGACGAGTAAAGTCTTCATCCTGAAAACCGGTGGCACGCATCATGGATCGGGCCGGTGCATTTTCGATGCCTTCATAGACGGGAGCAGAATGTTCTCGGATATTGTCTTTACTCATTTTAATCGTCCTGGATGTAATTCTTGTGAAGCTTAAAAGCTGTCTAGGTTTTATTCGATTGTATAGAAAGCGATCTTTAGATAAAAGTAAGACTCTGTGTATCTGATTCAGTTATTTGAGGTAGTGCAATTATCAAAAATAAAAAAAGCACCCCTCTGGAGTGCTTTTTTGCGCTATAAGATTTACAGCTTAGATTTCACGTACTGCGCCTTTTGCAGCACTTGTGGTATGCATTGCATAGGCTTTTAGGGCTTTAGAAATCTTACGTGGACGGTCTTCCACTGGATGCCAGCCTTTTTCATCTTGAGCAGCACGACGAGCGGCCATAGTCGCATCATCAACAGCCAGATGAATGGTACGGTTTGGAATATCGATTTCGATACGGTCGCCATCTTCCACCAGACCGATTGCACCACCTTCAGCTGCTTCCGGAGAAACGTGACCAATCGACAGACCTGAAGAACCACCAGAGAAACGGCCGTCAGTCAGAAGTGCGCACTCTTTACCAAGACCTTTAGATTTCAGGTAGCTGGTTGGGTACAGCATTTCCTGCATACCAGGGCCACCACGTGGACCTTCGTAACGAATCACAACTACATCACCTGCTGTGATTTTGCCACCTAGAATCGCGTCTACCGCAGAATCCTGGCTTTCAAATACGCGTGCAGTACCGTTAAATTTCAGGATTGATTCATCTACACCAGCTGTTTTTACGATACAGCCATCCAGCGCGATGTTGCCATAAAGTACAGCCAGACCACCGTCTTTAGAGAAAGCATGTTCTGCATTACGGATCACACCATTTTCACGGTCGCCATCCAGACGTGAGTAGTAACGGTCTTGTGAGAATGCAGTTTGAGTTGGTACACCGCCCGGTGCTGATTTAAAGAATTTATACACTTCCTCATCTTCAGTACGGATGATGTCCCACTTGTCCAAAGCATCTTTTAATGTTGCTTCGTGAACCGTACCGACAGAGGTATCTAACAGGCCTGCACGATCCAGTTCACCGAGGATCGACATAATACCGCCGGCACGGTGCACATCTTCCATATGTACGTCATTCTTCGCAGGAGCGACCTTACAAAGTACCGGTACTTTACGAGACAGACGGTCGATGTCATCCATAGTGAAGTCCACACCCGCTTCGTTTGCAGCAGCCAACAAATGCAGAACGGTATTGGTTGAACCACCCATTGCGATGTCCAAAGTCATAGCATTTTCATACGATGCTTTGGTCACCATTGAACGAGGTAATACGCTGTAATCGTCTTGTTCATAATGGCGTTTTGCCAATTCAACAATAAGAGAACCTGCACGTTCGAACAGTTTTTTACGGTTGGCGTGAGTTGCAAGCGTTGAACCGTTACCTGGAAGCGATAGACCCAATGCTTCAGTCAAGCAGTTCATTGAGTTCGCAGTGAACATACCTGAACATGAACCACAGGTTGGGCATGCAGAACGTTCATATTCAGCAACTTCTTCATCAGTATAGTTATCATCTGCAGCGACGATCATCGCATCGATCAGGTCGATCGCTTTGTCATTACCACGGATTTTTACTTTACCGGCTTCCATCGGACCGCCAGACACGAAGACCACTGGAATGTTCAGACGCATTGCTGCCATCAACATCCCCGGAGTGATCTTGTCACAGTTCGAGATACACACCATGGCATCGGCACAGTGTGCGCTGACCATATATTCTACCGAGTCAGCAATCAGGTCGCGTGAAGGCAGTGAATACAACATACCGTCATGACCCATCGCAATGCCGTCATCAACAGCAATGGTATTGAATTCTTTTGCTACACCGCCTGCCTGTTCAATCTGACGTGCCACGAGTTGGCCTAGATCTTTAAGGTGAACATGGCCCGGTACAAACTGAGTGAATGAGTTCACCACGGCAATAATCGGTTTACCGAAGTCTTCATCCTTCATCCCAGTTGCGCGCCATAAGCCACGCGCACCCGCCATGTTTCTTCCGTGTGTCGATGTTTTTGAACGATAGTCAGGCATTTTATATTTCCAACAAAGTTTGAGCTTGAAATGAACCGAAAAAGGTTCACTCTGGCTAGATCATACTGACAATGAGCTTAAATCAGTCGAATGTTAGACCTATCATACTACAAGCCATTGTTTTACAAGATGACCTATTCGTTGTAGATGCAGACAAAAATGTCTATAGAGAGGTCTCGGTGAGCTGACAATAAAAATCTCTTAATAAAGCTACTATACCGCCATCATGGATCGGACAATACAAAACTTTCATGAATAATTTTTAGAATTTGCATGAGTTTTTTTTATATAAAATTTAATTAAAAGTAGGAATCTATAATCGCTGTAACAGTTAAGTGCATTGTAGATTAGGCGGCCATTTGGCTTTTAGCTTATAATAGCTGCCAAGTTTATTTGGAATTTCATGTGTGAAAATCATATTTGCAGGCACACCAGAATTTGCAGCAACTGCATTGGCTGCGCTTCTCAAAACCGATCATGAAATTGTGGCGGTCTATACTCAGCCGGACCGTAAAGCCGGTCGTGGTCAGAAACTTACCGCTTCTGCTGTGAAACAGCTGGCGCTTGAACATGACATTCCGGTATATCAGCCACTTCATTTCAAGTCTTCAACTGAAGAAGGTCTTGCTGCTCAGGCTGAGTTAAAAGCGTTGAATGCTGATGTGATGGTTGTAGCTGCCTATGGTCTGATTTTGCCGCAAGTGGTTCTGGATACGCCTAAATATGGTTGCCTGAATATTCATGGTTCACTGCTGCCACGCTGGCGTGGTGCTGCGCCGATCCAACGTGCAATTGCAACAGGTGATCACGAAACTGGCGTGACCATCATGAAAATGGCTGCCGGGCTGGATACTGGTGACATGATGTATAAAACCTTATGTCCAATTACTGCAGAAGATACCTCAGCCAGCCTGCATGATAAACTAGCTGCTCAAGGTGCTGAAGCAATTGTAGCGGTACTGGAATCTGAAGAAAAATTACAACAGTATTTAGCTGCCCGGGAAGTGCAGGACGAAGAACTTACCGTCTATGCTCATAAGCTGTCTAAGGCAGAAGCCCGAATTGACTGGAGCTGTACTGCCTCTAATATTGACCGTAATATCCGTGCCTTTAATCCTTGGCCAGTCGCTTTTATTCCTCTGGATGAAAATAACAACCTGCGGGTTTGGGGTTCGGTACTTTCAGAAAAAAATGCACACTGTCATGTCGCTGGCACGATTCTAGCGATTGATAAACAGGGTGTACATGTGGCCTGTGGTGATGAAAAAGCAGTGTGTCTCACTTCACTACAATGGCCGGGCGGCAAACCGCTCAATCCGGTACAAATTAACCAGACCCAAAAATTACATGTAGGACAATTATTGGCATGAGTCATTCTGAATCAGGCACATCTCACCTTAACTTGCGTGCCCAAGTGATTCGTACCTTACTTGCTGTACAGCAAGGACAATCTCTGGCCAGTATCTTGCCGCTGCATTTAAAGAAAGTGGCCGACCGTGACCGTGCCCTGTTCCATGAACTGGTTTTGGGTACTTTGCGTCAATGGTATGCACTTAAAAGTATTACTTTGCCTCTGCTAGTGAAGCCTTTAAATAATGATACGGTCGAAACCTGTCTTTATGTCGGCCTATACCAGTTACTGGAAACCCGAATCGCGCCACACGCTGCCATTTCTGAAACCGTGACTGCAGTAAAGCAACTTGGTTATCAGGCTTTAAGTGGCGTAGTGAATGCCATCCTGCGCCGTGTTTCACGTGAAACATCGGAATTTCAGGCAGCACTGGATCAGGCTCATGGCCTGCCAAGCTGGCTATTTAAACGCCTGAAAAAAGACTGGCCAGAGCAGCTTACTGAGCTGAGTCATGAGTTAAAGCAGATTGCTCCACTGACCCTGCGCGTAAATGAACGTCAGGTTAGCCGCGCAGACTATCTGGAAATTCTGGACGAGCACGAAATTCCTGCCCATGCCTGTACTGTTTCCAAGGTCGGGATTATTCTCGATGCCACTGTACAGGTACCTGACTTACCTGGCTTTGATGTCGGTGGTTTTTCGGTACAGGATGAACATGCCCAGCTCTGCGCTACCTTGTTGCCAAATCTGGATGACAAGTTTGTGATTGATGCCTGTGCAGCACCGGGTGGTAAAACGGCGCATATTCTAGAAAAATATCAGCCGCGTAAACTGATTGCGCTGGATCAGGATGCCAAGCGTTTAACACGTGTCACTGAGAATCTTGAACGCCTGTTACTGGAAGGCGAACACGTTGAAATTAAAGCCGCAGATGCCATCACTTGGCAGGCACCGGAACAGCCGGACTGTATCGTGCTGGATGCGCCATGTTCAGCCATCGGTGTAATGCGTCGCCATCCAGATATTCGTCTGTTACGTCATTCAACCGATATTACCCAGACGGTAGAGCTGCAAAAGCAGATTCTGGAAAATATGTGGCAGCAACTGAAAGTCGGAGGCACCCTGCTCTATATCACCTGCTCAATTCTCAAAGCGGAAAATGAACAGCAGATGGTCGAATTCTTTAGCAAACATACAGATGCTAAGGAAATCAAGATCGAAGCCGATTGGGGCATTGAACAGATCCATGGTCGTCAGCTTCTCCCTAAAACCGGTCAAGGCGATGGCTTCTTCTATTGCCGGATTGAAAAGACTGCTTAAATTAGGTTGCTAAAAGCAAAGGTAGCTTCGGCTGCCTTTTTTATTGTTTTGATTTGAGATTCTTATTGTACAAATTTAAAAATCACTAGACTGGTCGCCAGTGCCGCCATACCGCTGACCAGACCATACACGGTTTCATGACCTTTGGAAAAACGTTTCGCAGTCGGCAAGAGTTCATCCAGTGCTAGATAAACCATCACCCCACCGATAATCCCAAACACCATGCCATAAATGGTATGGCTCATATACGGTGCCAGAATGAAATACCCCAGCGCAGCGCCCAGAGGTTCTGCCAATCCTGAAACCAGACTGGCCACAAGTGCATAGTCTTTACGGCCTGTTGCACCATAGACCGGTAATGCAATCGCAACACCTTCAGGCACATTATGAATCGCAATGGCAACCGCCAATGGTGCACCCAGTGCAGGACTTTCCAAAGTTGCAAAAAAAGTTGCCAATCCCTCTGGCAGGTTATGTGCACTAATCGCAAATAAAGTCAGCAGGCCTGTTCTTAGTAGTTGCGGCTGACTCAGATCCTGTTTCGATTGTGCCTCAATGGTTTCATGTGGATTAGGAACGAATCGATCCAGCAATAAAACCAGTACCACACCCAATAAAAAGGCAAAGGTGCCATAAGCAAAACCGGATTTTTCATCAAAGGCCAGGCTAAATGAACTGATCGATTTATTTAAAATTTCTGTAAGAGAGACATAGATCATTGCTCCGGCAGCAAAGGCCAATCCAAAGGCTAAAACCCGGTAATTCGGTTTTTTCAAGAACAGCACCAATCCCCCACCCACCAAGGTAGCCAGACCTGCCAAAAATGTCACTGCAAAAGCAGTATAGACTTGTGCATCAGTAACGGGAGTAATTCCCATAAGACTGCCCATTAAAAAAGTCATTATCACCAAAGATGATAATGACTTTCATTTACAGCAACAATGTGTTTATGTGAAGATTTTTAGTCTTCTGGTTCTTCTGGATTTTTTGCCAGATGCATGACAGCCAGTGCCAGACCACCCCATAATAAAACCATGGAGAAAATCATCATAATCAATGCAGATGTATTCATATTCGTTCTCCTAACTATGACGATCTTTCACTAGACTGAACAAAATGGCACCCAGAATAAAGAATGCAATCGTACCCCCACCAATCATCCATAACGTACTTGCAGGATAATCACCGTAACCCTCTGCCATGATTGATTTCAGGGTTAAACCCAATGCCGATAGTAAAGATAACGGCGTGATTACAGTCAGCATGAATTTCCAGCTGCCACCCAGTTTCAGACTGGCAAACTCGTTCACATGTGTTTCTAGCTGTTTCATCAATGGACGACGGAACCAGGACAATAAAATAATCGAGAACAGACCACCACCCACAATACCAATGTTGTTAGCGAAGTAGTCAATGATGTCGACAAAGGTAATGGCACTATGAGTCGAGAACATCAAGGTGGATACAACTGCTGAACCACCTGCAATAATAGTCACTGACTTGTTCTTCGACCAGCCAAGTTTGTCTTGGAATGCCGCAATTGGCACCTGCAGAATACTGACCATAGAGGTAATACCTGCCACCGTTAATGAACCAAAGAACAGGAAGCCGAACAGGTCACCACCGGCACCTAAACTGGAAATGATTTTCGGGAAGGCAATAAAGGCCAGACCGATACCACCAGAGACCACATCTTCAACTTTCGCGCCTGAACTGAACGCCATAAAACCAAGTGCTGCAAAAACCCCAATACCTGCCAAGATTTCAAAAGACGAGTTAGCCAATGCCACCACGACACCTGAACCGGTCAGGTTAGTTTTACGTTTCAGGTAAGAGGCATAGGTCAACATAATCCCGAAACCCACTGAAAGTGAGAAGAAGATGTGACCAAATGCAGCCAGCCAGACTTTATAATTGGTCATGGCTTCCCAGTTTGGGGTAAAGAAGGCATTTAAGCCATCGACTGCACCTGGTAAACGTACCGCCTGAATCACCAGAATCGTGAATAAAATTACCAGTAATGGCATGAAGATTTTATTCGCCAGTTCCACCCCACGGCGTACCCCACCGTAAAGAATCAGCATCACAGCTGCCCAAACGATCACCAGACCAAAGAACAGCACAGGGACGAAACCGAAAGTTAAGCCCTCACCATTTTGCAGGTAGCTATTGAAGAAAAAGGCTTGTGTATCCGTGCCCCATTGCTGTCCAAAGGAATAAATCATATAGCTGCCGGCCCAAGACAGGACGCTGGCATAATAAATCCCGATAATCAGGGTCACCATGACCTGCCACCAACCCAGAGATTCTGCATTCATGAGTTTTTTGTAGGCCATCGGCGGTGCTTTGCGGAACTTATGTCCGACTGCATAATCTAAAAATAATAGAGGTAAACCTGCTGCAAAAATTGCAATCAGATAAGGAATCAGGAATGCCCCGCCGCCATTTTCATAGGCAACGTATGGAAAGCGCCAAATATTCCCCAAACCAACGGCAGAGCCAATGGCTGCAATAATAAATCCTGATCGTGCCGACCAATTCTCTCGAGTATCTGTCATAGAACACCTAAACTTTAAACTTCATTCAATACTGCTTATTATGGTTATGTCGCGAGCACTGAAGAAGCATTTCAATTATTTCGGGTGTTTGAATTAGAGTTATACCTTTTGGGCATCGAATTCTAATATACAAACAGGTCAGCTAGCCGGACAGCTTGCTTAAAGTCTGAGCAGAAAGCCGACCTTGTAGATGGTTCAACAATACTGACTTTTTCAATTTTTTTCTGTAATTTCTGCTTAAAACATTCTTTTTTTATAATCTATTCTTATCAAATGCTCAATAATTCTACGCTGAGCCCTTGATTTTATTGGTTATATGTATATAAACTTTTTGGAATATATTGTTTTTAAGTTTTACTACAGTTTTCAAGCTATTTTTCGCTCTTAATTCATCAAGTATTAAATAGAGATTGAAAAAGTGTTTTTAAATCTTCTTCCTTCATTTTCTTCTGAATAAAAACAGAGCTGTGTCTTAGTTTATTCAGCTTATCTTTTCTACCTAGCCTGCTACCTTTTTAAGCAATAAAAAGCAAAATTCCACAACCGACCTGCCTTATGCCGATTGTGGAATAGTACTGATTGATTCGGTCAGCTTAACATTTGATGACAAGCATACGTTCTTCCTGCATGTCACGAATCGCAGACTGAATGCCTTCACGGCCCAGACCGGAATCCTTGACACCGCCATAAGGCATATTATCAACACGGAATGACGGAATATCATTGATAATCACACCGCCGACATGCAGATGATCCCAGGCATACATCATCTTCTGCAGATTCTGGGTATAGATGCCGGCTTGCAGACCAAAGCGACTGCTATTAATACAGGCAATCCCTGATTCAAAATCGCTATAAGCTTCAATAATGGCGACCGGACCAAACACTTCATTACGGTAAATTTCCAGTTGATGGTCTACCTTTTCCAACAGGATCGGTTCAAACATCGCACCCTTCACTTCACCACCAGTCAGTACATGGGCACCTTGCGCTACGGCATCTTCCATCCAGCGATGCAAACGTTTAGCTTCAGCTTCCTTGATCATTGGCCCTAACAAAGTTGTTTCCAGATCCGGATCACCGGCTTTCAGATGTTGCAGTTTCTGAACCAGCTTGTCTTTCAGTTCTTCAAAAATATCCTGATGCACCAATATACGTTGCACACTGATACACACCTGCCCTGCATGACCATAAGCGCCACCAATCAGACGGTCAATCAGCTGTTCACTGAGTTCAGTATCTGGCTCAATCATCACTGCGGCATTCCCACCGAGTTCCAGTGTGACTTTTTTACGGCCGGCGCGGGCTTTCATATCCCAGCCCACGACATCAGAACCGGTAAAGCTCAATAGTTTAAAACGGTCATCTGTAACCAGTACATCTGCAAGATCGCGTGGACACGGCAGAACTGAGAATGCATTCTTCGGTAAATCGGTTTCTGCCAGAATCTCGGCAATTTTTAAGGCTGAAACTGGAGTCAGACTCGCCGGTTTTAATACAAATGGACAACCTGCAGCAATTGCCGGCGCAATTTTGTGTGCGGTCAGATTTAATGGAAAGTTAAATGGACTAATCAGGGATACAGCGCCAATCGGTACCTGTTTCACCATGCCCTGATAACCGGAAGCTGCGGCGGTGACTGCCAGAGGCAAAATACGCCCCTGATCCATCTGGGTGACCGCATCTGCCGCAATCTGGAAAGTATTGATCAGACGTTCTACTTCTGCACCGGCTGCTTTACGTGGCTTGCCACCTTCCGCAATCAGGATTTCAGTCAGTTCTTCACGGATTTCATTAAACCGCTTCACACAATGCAGCAGAATTTTTTGTTTCTGGAAAGGTTCCAACGCTGCCATTTCTGCTTCTGCCTCAGTCGCAGACTGAATCGCCTTTTCTAAAGTTTCAGCATCTGCCAGCGCGACACGTGCATAAAGCTCCTGACTATATTTATGTTTGACCTCCAGCCATTCACCCGTTTGTACCGGCTGTCCTGCCACATATAATGGATAGTCTTGATGATGTTGTGCTGCTGTCGATCCCATTATTCTGCCCTTCACATTAGCATATACATTTTAGAAATTACCTATATCATGCACTTACTGATTACGTTTAAGAAGATGTATTTAGGTAACAAAATCGCTCAATTTAAAGAAAGCGTAAGGAAAATTAGAAATGCGTACACAATTATTCACTGCATTATTACTGGGATTAGGACTGAGCAGCATAGGCCATGCCGATGTGATTGGTCTTAAAGCAGATGCCAGCTACTGGAATTTTGACGGTTATAGCCAGTCTGCCAATGCCGGCAAACAGGACCTGGATCGCCAAGGCACGGCACAACTCTCTGTCGCATTTGAACATCCAGTACCACTACTGCCAAATGCCAAAATCAAATATGTGAATCTGGACAGCAATAGCGAACAAAGCACCCCGCTGAATGTTGCTGATATCGAACTCAATAATATCGACTATATTCTGTATTATGAGCTGCTGGATACCATTGTGCATGCTGATATCGGTGCGGGTCTGACTAATCTGGATGGTACAGTCAGAAATCTGAATGCAGGTGTCCTGACTCAGTACGATCTAGATGAATACAGTCCATTACTCTACGCTACAGCTGGGGTAAAACTGCCATTTACTGGCATGAGTGCTAAAGCTGAAGCGGTTTACAGTCACGGTAGCGATATCAAAAAGACTGATGTTCAGGCTGAACTGCAATATGACTTTATTGATAACCTGCTGGTTGATGTAGGGGCTAAAGTCGGTTATCGCATCATGAATATCGATGCCGAACAAAATAATGCGCCAGACTTGGAACTGGAATTTAAAGGTCCTTATATCGGCTTAGACATACACTTCTAAATAATATAATGACTTATGGAAATTAGCCTTAACCCTGTAAGCCGAGACGTACAATGATAGATGTCATCGACGTCTATGCCAGCTTTCAGGTTCAGACTATTCTATAAACATACAGAGCAGGAAGCTCAAATACCTAAAAACAAGAAGAATAAAGCAGTGCACCAGGACGTGAGGTACGACAGGAGTTATACCTAAACACGAGATACGAAAAAAGCCCCAACAGGATGTTGGGGCTTTTTTTATCTATAAATTCTTAGCATTGTTTAACAGTTCCGAGCTAAAAATCCAACATTGTAAGAATCGCCTTGTTGTTAATCTGAAAATCCTCACATTTTTTGGGAACAGCAATCATGGTAAAAAAGGTCCTCTTTATTACTTCAAACCAAGGCGTTGAACATGATGAACTGGTCGAGCCTTTAAATTTTCTAAAATCCAAAGGATTTGAAGTGATTCATGCGGCAGAAAAAAATGAAGAGGTGGCAACAGTAAAAGGCGATACTAAAGCTGCTACCTCATATACGCCTGATACCAGTTTTGATCATGTCACACTGGGTGATTATGATCTCTTGGTTGTTCCTGGTGGCACTGTGAATGCAGATACGCTAAGAATCAATGAATCTGCCCAGAAAATCGTGCAGCATTTTGCTGATCAGCATAAACCGATTGCCGCAATCTGTCATGGGCCATGGGTTCTGATTGATGCACAGCGAATTAAGGATAAAAACCTGACCTCGTACAAGAGCATCAAACTGGATCTGGAAAATGCCGGTGGTAAATGGGTCGATGAACAGGTTCATCGTTGCAATACCGGTGACTGGGTTCTGATTACTTCACGTAATCCGGATGACATTCCTGCTTTCAATGATGCCATCTTAAAAGAACTGGAAGGCGATGCTGCCTAAGTTCAAACTATAAAAAGCCTCCAGATGGAGGCTTTTTTATTTTCTTGATCTTATTTTATTTAAATGCCACCTTTTAGGCTTTTTAGATAAGCCACTACATCTTTATTACCGGCCATTTCTGCCAGTTCCAAAGCGGTATAGGTACTGCGATGATCGACATCTGCGCCTTTGCTCACCAGCAGTTTAACTACTTCCAGATGATCGTTTTCAGCAGCTGCATGTAAGGCACTATAGCCTTCTTCATCGGCTGAATTCACATCCAGACCTTCCTGCAAGGCTTGTTCGACCTGTTCAATATCACCTAAGGATGCCCAGTACACCAGTTCAGGAAGATGCAGTTCATCGTCATCGTCAGGGATTGGGGAGAATGAGTTGAGTTTCATTTTTTTCACTCACAATTAATACTAAATATATAAGTAAATATGTTGCATCAATATTAAAATAATAACTATTCAAAATTTTCCAGAATTTTGTCTAAGTGTTTTGGAAGTTTGATTTCTTTAGGTATAAATTCGTGTGTACCATTATCCAACTTTTTAATAAATACAATTGAATCATCTCGAATGATATTTCTTTCATTTAGGTGTAATAGATCAATTCTAGATTGACCAACTGCAGCGGCAGAAAATATAAAGCCTAGAGAAATTAAAAGAAATCTATTAAACTCAAAGAAATATGAATATTCATAAATAAAGCCGTAAAAAGCAAAAAATTAGCTGAAACCAACTGTCCATGACAGAATTTTTTTTGTGGTATCCATTTATAATTAAATAAAGTTTAAAAATTAAGTTCTTATTTTAAACAATCAAAAAATAAGAAGCCCCCTTTCAAAGGCTTCTTATTTCAAACTCAAGGTTTAAGCTTTTGCAGGAACGGTATCTGCTGAACCAATCTTTTCAGATTCATCATCATGCATGATCAAAGCAACTGCAATCGCTGTAATCAGTACCGGTAAACCGACTGCCATAAAGTTAAAGTGTGCAGGCAGGTTCATACCGAGTAAGCCACCGATCAGGATCGGGCCAACAATCGCACCCATACGACCAATCGCAGATGACCAGCCAATACCTGTTGAACGTACTGCCAATGGGTAGAATTGTGCAACATAACTGTATAGCAACATTTGCGAACCGATTGATGCTGCACCTGCCAGGAACACCAAGATGTAAAGCAGGAACTGGTTAGATGCAAAGCCCATTGAGCTCATCACAATCGCACCCATCATACCGAGGAACATCAATACCGGTTTCAGGTGGAAACGGTCAGCCAAAATACCACCACCGACAATGCCAACCACTGCACCCACGTTCATCGCCATCATAAACATTAGGCTGTTGTCCATTGAGTAGCCCGCTGCCATCATTAGCTTTGGTAACCAGCTGCTCAGTGCATACATGGTTAGTAGGCAAGTAAAGAAAGCTACCCAGAACAATAACGTATTTACGGCACGGCCACGACGGAACAGGCTCACCACGTTTGCTGCTTCAGGTACATTCTCCTGTGGCAGTTTAAAAGTTGTATTGTCTGTAACACTTAGATTTGGAGCCAAACGTCGTACAATTTGACGTGCTTTTTCCTGTTTGTTGTCTTTGACGATAAAGGCTAAAGATTCTGGCAGAAATTTCCAGATCACTGGTAATAAGAATAATGGAATACCTGCGATAAAGAACATGATTTGCCAACCAAAACTTGGGGTAAACCATGAACCCAATAAGGCAGCCATCACACCACCTACCGCATAACCACTAAACATAGTAGTTACTAAGGTACTACGCATTTTTTGTGGTGCATATTCAGAGGTTAGTGCCACCAGGTTTGGCATAACACCACCAATGCCCAGACCGGCAAGGAAACGTAAAATTCCGAACTCAGTCGGGTTTGAAGCAAAACCGCCGGCAAAGGTCAGACCACTGAATAATACGATACAGATCATGATGACTTTTTTACGGCCAATTTTATCTGCTAGAGAACCAAAGATCATCGCGCCAAACATCATGCCGGCAAGTGCAGTACTGGCAAGCATTCCCGCTTGAACGGCACTTAAGCCCCAGTCCTGCATTAATAAAGGTAAAACAACACCATTGATTGCTAAATCGTAGCCGTCAAACAAGATAATGAGTAAACACCAAGCAACTACATTGAAGTGAAAAGGCGTAAATTTCGCATTATCGACTACAGAATTTATATCTACTGTTTCCGTTGTCATCGTTCTCATCTCCCATGAGTACTTGTCCATAAAATCCTTTTGAATATCCGGGGGAATATTCAAGTTTTAGCAATATACGCAAGTGAGATTTAGTGCACAATAAGACCAAATGATGGAGCAATTTCAGCCATAAAATAGCGGCTATTTGTGTGATTTATCACATTTTTATAAAACTAAATAATTGAATAATTAGACATTTATTATTCTCATTAAAATGCTTATATAAATAGTCTATAGACCAATGATTTTTTGATTTATTCAATTTTTTATGAATGATTTTTATACTTTAAACAAAAGATCCCTTTCTTATGAAAGGGATCTTTTGACTCAATTCAGATTTATAGCAAGTGGATTGGCAAAAAGTGACTAGGTTTTAATAGAATTCAGCTTCTGTTTCGCCAGTGAGGTCTCAGCATTTCGTTCTGCATTCAGATCTTTACGTACAATCATCGCCACTGAAATCGCGCCGATAATGGCTGGAATCGCAACAGCCAAGAAATTCATTTTATGTGGCAGCTCCATACCCAACAGGAATCCAATAATAATTGGACCAACGATTGCCCCTACCCGACCGACTGCGGACGCACAACCAATACCGGTAGAGCGGATTGCCAATGGATAGTACTGAGCCACGAAACTATAGAGCAGAATACTACTACCAATTGCCGAAGCACCTGCAGCAGCGACTAACAGATAGATCACAGCTTGTGGAGAGTTAAAGCCTAATCCAACTAATGAAACTGCACCCAACAGGAACATGCCAATAATGACGGGTTTCAGATGGAAACGATCCGCCAGAATACCACCACCAATGGTTCCAACCACTGCACCAATATTCATGGCCATCAGGAACATCAAACTGTTACCCAGAGAATAACCCGCTGCCATCATCAGTTTTGGTAACCAGCTACCCAATGCGTAGACCATAAGCAGACACATAAAGAAGCAGCACCAGAATAATAAGGTACTCATGCTACGGCCCTGCTTAAATAAAGCAGCAATTGAAGCATCGGGTGCATGCACTTCATTCAGTACAAACTGGGTACTTGCAGTGACATTTTGCTCAGGACTGATCTGCTGAACAATTTTACTGGCCTTCTCATTTTGCTGTTTTTTTACCAGAAAAGTTAAAGATTCCGGTAAATACAAATACAGTATAGGCAGCATCAATAATGGAATACCTGCGATATAGAACATGATTTCCCAACCAAAACTTGGGGTAAACCAGGCACCTAATAACGCCGCCATAATCCCGCCAACTGCATAACCACTAAACATGGTAGTGACTAAGGTACTACGCATTTTTTGTGGCGCATATTCAGAAGTTAATGCGACCAGATTCGGTAAAACACCACCAATACCTAAGCCCGCAATAAAACGCAGGATGCCAAATTCAGTCGGACCAGAGGCAAAACCGCCCCAGAACGTAAATCCACTGAATAAGGTCACACAAATCAGGATGACATTTTTTCGTCCAATTTTATCTGCCAGCATACCGAAGAGCATGGCACCAAACATCATGCCGGCCAGAGCGGTACTTGCAAGCATTCCGGCCTGAACTGCCGTCATATTCCATTCTTGCATCAGTAGGGGTAAAGCAACACCGTTGATTGCCAGATCATAACCGTCAAAAATAACGACAAATACGCACCAAAGTACGATCTTTAAATGAAAAGGTTTAAACTTTGCTTCATCCACTACAGCATTCACATTCACTGTTGTTGCTGTCATTTTTCCTCACCTCCAATTGTGAGCTTTTTTATTCTATGAAAAAATGAATGTTCATTCACTTTTGTATATAAAATGGATGATTCTTTAAACCTTGTCTACTGCAAAACTTACCAAGTTAGATTTTTTTAATAAAATTTAGGCTAAAGTCGTAGATCGAATATTTTTTAGACAAACCAATAAAAAAATAAGATGAAGTTAATTAATTATAATTTTCACGTTATTTATATATTTATTATTTAGGCATGATTAGGAGGTTATTTACTTCTTTTCCTAAAAACCCGCAGATAAAAAAAGCCCCCTGCGTGAGCAGAGGGCTTTTGGAATAATGAGCTGGCGATGACTTACTCTCACATGGGAGACCCCACACTACCATCAGCGCTAAGAGGTTTCACTTCTGAGTTCGGGAAGGGATCA